>NZ_CP082788.1 GCF_021462285.1 Serratia entomophila | reverse complement strand
ACTTGCTGTTGCAACGCGGCAAAATGGGTCATGTCGTAAGCAGCCAATGTTGCCGGTGGTGTGGCCTGTTGTTCATGACTGACCAGTAATTGTGGGTCGATAGCAGATTTAATTTCCCACTGATTGCGATGGGTGGTGATTTCCTCCGTTTTCTCAACACCGTTGGCATCAACCATGACCTTTCCCTTTTTATCCCGAACTTTTGCCGTAACAGTCACTTCTTTATTGCCTAACCAGGTCAGCGTAACGACGTCATCCTTATTAAGACCGCTGGCGGGGACGATTTGGGCAAGTTCTTTCCCCCATATGTACCGTTCGCCCCCGGCCGTGCGTAAATGCACGTAGTAGTTGTTGTTCTCCGACTCGTCGAAATTATAGCGAGCCTGGCCGTGCCCCAGTAAGGTTCCGGTCAGTCCAGCTTCACTCTCTTTGCGGCTGGCGTTACGTGGCTCATCAGTAGGCAATACCGTCGGTCTCAGTTCCGGCGGGAGACTGTTTTTTTCTGTGGTGGCAACAGAGGGGGATGTTGACTCGCGTTCTGGCACAATCGCCGCCGTCGGCGTACCGACTGGCGTTGGGGTGTCTCCCGGTGCGGGTTCATTGCTCAATGCCTTGCGCGCTTCATCCAGCATCAACTGTTGTTGTGGGTTCTTCATTTTGACGTCGAGGTTGTACTCGGCGATCAACGTCACGGCACGCTGTTTAAACTCGTCGCTACCGGTCAATTCAATACGTCCCCGATACTGCTCTCGCGCAACCAGTAAGGCAGTCAAGATCATGGCATCGTTTTGGCTCGCGGTGGCGGTGGCCATCGTGAGTCGGTCACCGTGATCAACAAAAGCGGGTTCACCGGAGAACAAATATTTTACAGAGCGGCCATCCGCTGCAATTTCGTGGGTGATCTGTTGCATTAATGCATCCAGATCAAGAGGTGTGACCTGGCGACTTTGTTTGCCGTCCGGCATTTCTATCCGTATACCGTCAACTTCGAGCTCAACGTCGGAAGCCTGCGTTTCCGTTGGGGGCGTATTGGCGCTTTCGTTGATCGGGCCTGAAGCTGGCGTTGGTGCGAGCCGACGGGCAAACGAAACAGGTTCAGTTATGTCTTCGACTTGATCCGCTGCGGCGGTGAGCGATGTTATTTCTGTTGGTGCAATTTTTACCTGTTTATCTACTGCTTTATTATCATCAGTTTCCTGCTCATCCTTCATGGAAGGTGAGACAGGTGCCGTAGGTGAATACGCCAGGGCCTCCTGATCATTCAATTCTTCAATAATATGGCTGTAGTCGGCATAGTCCTCCTGGAAGGGCGGCGCAGATTCAGCAGGTGCTGCAGTCGTGACTGTGGGCTCGGGATCTGATGAGGCAGGCATCCTGGTGTCGTTGGCACTGATGTTCGACTCCAGGGTAGGTTCCGGTATCGACGGTGGTGGCATATCGTCTACCGGCGACGGTGCCGGTTCAGCGATGGGGGTATTTTCCACGGTGGGCTCCACTTGAGAGATATTCAGTGCGGCAAATGTTGGCGCCAGGAGCTGAGTTAATGCCTCTAACCCTCGAGCCTGATGAAAATCGTTAAAATCGGTTAGGCCTTGCTGGCGTTCGGCCTGCGTAAACGTCGGCAGTATCACCGTGCCGCCGGTGACTTCGGCAGCTTCTTCTGCTTTCTCTTTACCGGGGTTACCAGGGCGTTTGGGTTTTGGCAGGTCGTCATCCCCCAAAAACAACTTAGGGCTGTCGGGATAGCGTTCATGCAGGGCTTTCGCCACTTTCACCAGATTGCCGGAATCAATGGTCATGACTACGGGATGTTGAAGGGCCATTGCCGCACTGGATGCGGTCGCGTACCCCTCGGCAAAGACGATGGGACTGCCGTTTTTCAATGAACCACCGACGACAAAGAAACTTCCCTCTTTTTGGCCACCTTTACTGAGGCGCTTACTGCCATCCGGGGCGATGGTTTGCAGTGTGCGGATATCTCCGGCCGTATTGATGAGGGGAATGACCAGGTTCTCTCGTTCTGAGCGGAGTCCTTTTGCGGCTTTAACCCCTTTTTTGTTCAGGTAAGCATGATTATGGCCAGCCTGCTTGAGGGGCTCGTAACGAGAGGCGGATGCCTGTGCGACCTGATTGTGTTCCTTTATCTTGCGTTGTTCACGCCGATGTTGCTCCTGAGCGGCTATCGCCTTTTGGTGAGCAATAACAGTAGGGTCTGGCCGGGCAGAGGCTGATGACCAAACATTACGGTAATCACTCGCGCGATGATCGGTAAACCAGCCGTTGGCAAAGCCATCCTTATGGCCAACATAAACCCCTGACTGTTTTCCGGCTTTATCATCATCCATTGCGATCCGGTGGGCTTTCCCATCCATTGTTGGAGGCCCTTTGAGATTGCCCCCAAGGACACGGATAAAATCGCCAAATTCTTGTTGGGGATCGCCTTGTGCAGACATCACGAGGGCAGTGTCGGTCCGCCATTGCGATAACTTGCTGAGATCTGCGCCAGGTCTGGCGAACCACAGTTTTTTATCTGCATCGAATTCAAGCGCATTCTGGCCATTTTCAAGTTTACCCGCCTGGCGCTTGGCTTCTCTAAGTTGCTCAAATGGGATCACCAGGTAAGTCGGTTCGGTAACTTTCATACCTCCTCCCAGCCCAGGTCGTCGACATTACCCGAATAGATACCAATCCAAATGCGAGTGGGGCGGTATATCAGGGATTGGAGTAAATAGCCGGCCAGAAATGGCGTGTCAGATTTGGCATTTTGTTCTTTCATCACAGCTCCTATTCAAAAAATTTCCGATACCACCAAGGTCGTCCGGTAATGATGTTTCCCCGCATCCTGTGCAGCAGGCGTTGCAGTAGCACCGTTAGCGTGTAACCGAAGATGGCCAGCACTTTGTAAAAAATCAGCAAGGCGATGCAAAACATGAACATGGGCAGGCTTGGCCAAATGATCCAAATAAGGAACACCAGATATACCAACACGGGAATGCCCCAGAAGGTGGCGGGTCGCCCACTGTCGAGCCAAGGTGAATAGTCGTTATCCATCAACGCCTCTGTTGTTTATCGGTGAACTCACGCCAGCCGATCACTCGCTCAGCGACACGGTTATCAATGCGGCCTTCAACAAACAGTGCCCAGGCTTGATCTGCGATACGGCTTTGTTTTTCCCGTAGCGTTGCGTTGATCATTTCTGGCCAGCGTGAGTAATGTTCGAGGCCAAGTCGGTGGCGCCAGTCATCATCAAACAGCACATATTCACGGACAGCTTGGCGTTTGCCATCGGTCGTCGGCAACAGGTGTTGCACAACGACAAATCGCATGGCGTCCAGCAGGTCGAAGGCTATTTGTTCACGTGAGTCGTTGGGCGCCATTAATACACAGCGTGAAAATGCATGCCCGGGTGAGAAGGCGTGGAGTGTGCCTAACGTTAAGTGTCCGGACTGGGCGCAAGCGACGGCAGCCTGGAGCGTCTCAAGGTCACGGATCTCACCGATGCCGATAATATGGGGAGCACGACGCAAAGCCAGGCGCAGGCCGTGGGCAAAACTGGGGACATCACGTCCTATTTCAGACTGCTGTGGTCGCAGCAATAATCGGGGGCTGTTTAACAGATATTCGACAGGATCTTCATAGGTCACCAGTTTGCCGTTGGGGTTCGTTTCACCGTAATGCTGGTATACGGAGGCCAGGAGTGTGGACTTTCCCGAGCCCGTCGGGCCGCACACCAATCCCATGCCATCCATCGGCAAAAAGCTGCGATATAAATCCTTTTCTATCCCCATTTCCTCAAGGATGGGGATGTTCGAGGGGATGATTCGCAGTGTCATGGCGATTGCGGTATTGAGAGCGCCGATCGTTGCCTGGATAAAGTTGGTACGAAATCGGACGCGCTCACCACGTTTGAGACCAAATCGACCATTGTTATCCCCTTCTAACTGCAGGGGCCGGTCAGCGCCTTGGCCACCCTGAACAAGGGATTTAATATCTGGGGTGTAAACCTCATCTATCAGACGAACCAGATTGGCATGCTCCAGAGGAAACTGGCTCGCTACTACTTTGCGGCCATGATGGTCGACGACAATGGGACTGCCACTTTGCAGATGAATATCCGATACGTTGTGGCGATAACAGTGCACGAAGAACTCGCGGAGTTTGTCAGCGGTAATGCCCCCCCTGAAATCAAAACTGTCTAAATCCATCATGTCGACACTCCTTGCTGAGAGTGGTGAAAAGCCGTTCTATCCGGTGTAGCTGTTTGCCGTAATCGGGTTGTTGTGTGACGTGTTTATGTCCAGAACAGTTGTTTGTCGCGCACAGCGTTGTGGCCACGTTGTCTGTTTGAACAGGTGGCAAGTCAGGCTTGTTATCCATGGGGCGATCCAGGTTGGGGGTTACTGTTGGGTGTTTATCGTGGGTTTCCAGCGTTTTTTGTCCAGCTCGAAGCCAGCGCGTTGTTTCAAGTCGCGGACTTTATCGCCCAACATCAGCTTGTCTTTCGAACCGGTGACAGACTGCAGTTGCTCGCTGACCACAGGTGGTGTGATCATGCCTTGTTGCACCAGGGTGGAGTAGCGCACCATGCCGGTATAATCTCGAGTTAGCCGGCCAAAATTACTTTCCAGAGTCCTGTCGGCACTTTCTCGCCCTTCCTGCCATCCTTTCTCTATTGCTGCTCTCCAGACCTTTTCTTCATCTCCATTTTTGGGGCGGATCTCCGTCGGAATGTCTGTGTTGATGCCCAGACCCGCGAGCAAGTATTGGCGCCAGGTTGGCGGGTTACTGACGAATCGTTCGGGAACGAGAATGTTGTAGACCTTGTTGGCCGTGCGGATCTGACTATCAGTGATATGGGCAAGGGATTCTGATGCCACGATCACCGGGGGTAACCAACCTTGCCTGCTGATGAGGGGGGCGAACGTATATAGGCGATTCAGCGTATCGTTCTGGCCATTCAGAGCCTGTTGAAGTTCCCATGCGCGTTGAGCCTTTCCCCCACGAAAGCCAACAGTTTGGCCTGCATCATTAAGTAGCTGCCAGAGCGTGTCGTTAAGGCCATGTTTGTCTATGGTTTTGGGGGACAAATAGGCATCAATACTCGGTGGGGGAGATGATTCAGTTGTAGCCCCGATAGCCGGCACCGTGACCAGTGCCAGGCACAGGGCCAGGGCTTTTCGTGTCATGCCAGTTTTCCTTTTTTCAGGGGTAACATGAAATAGAGCCGCAGTTCAGTCGACTGCTGATCTAATTGGGCTCGCCAATCAATCTGGGTGCGAACTAAACGCAGAACCTGTTCAAAGGTTGCGTCCTGTACATGCAGCGTCAGGGGTAGGGGCAGGCGAACGCCCGTATAGGCAAAGGTCAAACCACGTTGATGTGCTAACTGACTGAGCAGTTCGATAGCATCGCCGTCCCAGTCCACAGTGATCCTCTGAGAGTTAGCGGTGATTCGCGGGATGAACAGTGATGAACGTACCTGGTTAATGGCGTCAGCCTGGTAAAGCATGGCGGTGGTGTTTTGAATATTTTGTGCTGAGTGGGTGACGTGTGTCGGTGGTGTAACCAGTGAATGAGTAGACGTATCATGCACACATCCACCGAGCATTAGTACGGCGAATGCGGCCAGAAAGATTTTCATTGATGAGTGTCCTACGGAAGAGGTGGGATAACGCAGTTTATTGGTAACTCAGGACTGAGAACGCACCGGGGCTACATCCAGAGCTAGGTAATGGATCGGAAACAATGTTGTATCCAGCACCTGCAGGCACTGCGAAGCTGATAGTGGTTTGTTTGGCCCATCCCACATTGTTATTGGTGCTATTTGCAACAGTTAAACCATTGACTGTTGCTGCCAACGCGTAGGTATTTTCACAGTTACCATTTTCAACCGACCAGTGTTTAGTGGACTGCCCACCGAGTGCACTCACCCACATTGTTGACGTTCCGGGGTTCGAGCCTGAAAAATTGCCTATGTGGTAACCCAGTTGCTGATAGGCACCGTTACCTTTTCCTGTGCTTCGCCATAATCCATTTTGACAATAGAGCAGTGCGCCATCGCCAGTACGCCCCACTAATCCGTTAGGGCTACAGCCCCAGCCTTCATTTGCCGTACCATCCAGCTGCAGATATTCACCGACGGATGCGCGGCCATCGGCACGAACACTCCCCCCTTTCAACTGACCGCCGGTATAAATACCTTTATTGTTAATCGACTTGATCCAGTCGTTATCATCCATATAAAGCCCACCGCCGTGGTCTTCGTTGAGCCAGCCTTTGCCATGCCTGGTGATGAGCCAACCTGTGTCACTTTTGATATCGCCCTTTGCGGAAATCCAGCCATTTGAGTAAACGTATTCATTCGCAACAACGCGTTTACCCGTCACGTCTTCACTGAAGTTGCCTGTTTTCGCGTTGATAGCATTTGCGTTGTTCAGATCGTTGGCGCCCATATCAATCGCCGTATGCATCTTATTGAGATCAGGACGACCGTTAACCTGAAAACGATACAAGCGATCGCTTTCTTCCGCCCCGCCGGCCAATACCTCGGACGTTAAATAAGTCGCCAGATGGCCGCTTTGTCCGCTAAGTCCCATGCTGGCCAGATTGACTTCCCAGCCCCCGCCGGCACCGTTGGCAATATTGGTGGGAGAGATATACCCACCAAGGCCAGAGGTGTTTTGCGCAATGTACCGCTGACCCTTAAAGGCAATTTCCTGTCCGCCGGCAGTCAACACAAACGCGACCAGCTTGTCTGTCTGAGAAGGATTGCGTGTTACTACCAGGATATAGCTCTGGGCATTATTGTTAGTGAGGGAAAAACCAGCGGGCAGATACCCTTTATCGCGTAAGGTTTGCCCGGTCAGCGTGACATTGCCGCCACCTTTGACCTGGTTAAGTATGGCGTCGTAGTTATCTTTGACATATCGCCGTGCCCCCTGACTCACCGTACTCAGGTGTGTCGCTGTCACGACCCAGGTTTGTTCCTCCATATAGTTGGAATATCTTTGCAGCCCAATTGGCGCGGCAAGCAACACGATCCCCAATACGATGGCCAATGATATAAACGAGAGCCCTCGGTTGATGCGAGGGTTGGCAACTTTATCAGTCATAAAACACCCAATAGGGTTGAGTGAGGGAAACACCCGGCAAGTCCCGCCAATAAGGCGAACAGCCAAGGGGCGTAGGGTTGAGGGGTTTTTTGAGTGAGCAGTGCACCGGCAATAAACAACATAAATGCACATCCGCTTAGCAGACTGGCCAATTGCCAGGGAAGCCAGGCACACAATGCCGCAATCAAATGGACGTCACCCATGCCAAACCCTTCGTCTCCCCGGATACGTTTGGCTCCGTAGTGAAAGGCATACAAAAACATGAACATGCCGCCGCTGCCGATAAGCGCGGCCGTCGAGGTGAGGTTGCTCTCAGGTAGAAAGGTGAACAGCAAGCCAGCCAGCCAAAATCCGTTTGTGTACCGTAGCGGTAACCAGTAGTTCCGCATGTCGAGTAACACCATTGGGATGCCCCATGCGAGTAATCCAATGGCTTTGACGGTCCCTAACCACGGGGAGCCAGCTAATGCCGTTGTTGCGATCAAGACAGTGCCGGTGCCGACGAAAGCTATCGTGACGCTACGGATCTGCAACTGAGTGAGTGGTGGCCCATTATGTTTGAGTAGAAATTGCTTGGCCTGATTAACGAGCGGCATTGTGACGATAATGAGAATGACACTGGCGAAGCCGATCAACAGGGTGATTTTCAGAAGGTACATGGCCATCAGGCCGCACCTCCCTTGAGCTTCATGTACATTGCATAAATCTTGCGGGCGTAAATCATACGCCGCGGTCCATTATTATCAGCGAACCCGGCGTTATAGGAGCCAAGGCATTGCCAATTTACGCCGCATTGCTTGAGATGCTTGGCCAGTATCCAGGCCCCAATTTGCACGTTGAGGCAGGTATTGTTCAGCAGGTCTTGCTCATTATTAATAAGCCCAAGGGCGCGTAGTTGCGGGATGTGTCGGTCATTGATTTGCATCAGCCCGAAATCGCGACTGGTGACACGTCCCTTTTTATCGCGATTCATGCCGACTGCTCGGGGGTTAAGGCTGCTCTCGACGGTGGCCATCGAACGCAGTAATAAAGGGTCGACCTTATAGCGTGCTCCGGCTTCGTTGAAACAGAATGCCTGTGCCGGCAATGATAAGAATAATGCCCAGCCCAGCACCAGACTGAGCAAGGCGCGTTGAAAGGGAAACAACATAAGAATGCACTCCGGAAAGAGGCCGGCAACAGGGTGTTGCCGGCAGGATGGGCATCAGGTGTTGCTGGTAAACGTGAGGGTGTTTTGACCAACGGAGCCTTTATCGGCAGTACACTGTGCTCCGACGGCATTGGCAGCGATCGCACCATTAGTCGACGTGCCATTAACCATCGTGATGACAACGCTTGGCGCAGCACTCAGCTTGGTCGCCAGAGTAATGCACGCTTCCTGTGGAACCGCCGCGTAGGTCAGTGAGAAAGAGGATTTTTGACCGCCAGCGGTAGCAACAGGTTGCACGGTGACAGCACCACCCCACAGGTTTTGTAACTTCGCGCTCCCGGATGACTTTGTGCCCACGACAGTCATGTTGGCCGGAGCCCCACCAAACTGGATCAATGCCCCCGTCATGGCATCAGCTGCTGCGAAGTTATAGATACCAGAGGTTTTCAGCATGGTGCGACTGTTCGTCAGCAACTCCGCAGCATTGTTGTATTCCGTGCTGGCATCGTTTTTATTAAACAAGCCGCCCCCCTGGGTAATGGCGACAGTCACTATCACCAGGGCAATAACGATATATATAGCCGCTTCAAGCAAGGTAATTGCACCACGGTTGATGAGTGAGCGTGGTGGCGTTTGTGTCTGTTCCATACTATTTCCTTTAGGTTTTTAGAAAAATGGGCACATTAATGTGCGCCCACGAGGTCGTTGAGGTTTTGTGTGGCAAGGACGATCAGGATCATGTAGCCAGCGTTGGTGCCCAATGCGATGTTGGAAAGTAAGGACGCCGTCCGCTTGATCCGAACTACAGTTTGCACAAGCCATGCCCGAGCAAAGTTTTCAA
The DNA here is from genome assembly GCF_021462285.1 of Serratia entomophila. NCBI lineage: Bacteria > Pseudomonadati > Pseudomonadota > Gammaproteobacteria > Enterobacterales > Yersiniaceae > Serratia > Serratia entomophila. Next base: position 144,725 of record NZ_CP082788.1, on the reverse strand, counting down.
TAATGATTTCAGCGTTGTCGCCGTCGGTCAGTAAGACCAGTTTGTCGATGGCTCGAGGGGACGGAAATCCGTAGCCGGCATTGCGCAATGCCAGCCCCAGATGACTACCTTGTTTAACCTGGCGTTGGGTTGCGGCTAAGCGTTCATACAACCAGGGCGGCGCATAACGACTTAGCATCTCGATGGCGTCTTCGGTTTTCACCTGCGCACGCATTAGTGCACTGAAATTGAGCAGAAACCCGACGCCGAGAACGTCGCGATACACGCTCCAGGGTAATAAGCGGTCTAAAACATGCTGCCGTGTTTTCCCAATGAGGTTCGGCATCGACCAGATCACGAAAGCAACGAACAGAATGATGAATAAACCGAGGATAATGGCGTGATTGACAAAGAATTCGGAGATGGCGCTAAGCCACCACAATGCGCCAACCCAATTACCTCGATCAGATAATGACTCCAGGCGAGGCAGAAAATAGACAGTCACCATCTTCATCATGGCAAAGGTGGTTGCCAGTAGCATTAGCGGGTAAGTCAGCGTGGAAACCAGCGCCGATTTCATATCCGCCATTCCCTGAACTACAGTGATGGCCCGGTATAAAGCCGCCGCCAGATTACCGTCCTGGACACCGCCGCTGAGAATTGCAGCTTCTTGGCGGGGTATCCAGGACGTAAGTCCCTGGTCAACTGATTTTCCCTGGCGCAGTGCGCTGAGCATTTCCTCCAGGCAATAAACAACCGGCGGGCGTTTTCCTCCGTAGCTCCCTATCATCGCCTGGAGGGCTTTTTCCACTTTGAGGTTATTGTCGAGCAGAAAAGCCAAATCCTCGTAGAGGGTCAGCCGATCGGCGGTGGAGAAGGTCTTTTTAGCAAGCCAACGACCTAACCCTTCATTCATGTTTTTCGATAAGGGCACTTTACTGCGGAGTGCTGCCAGACGTTCGCGTAAGCCTAACATCATGATTTGACCTCCGGCGGCAGCAGGGTGAGGCTGTCTTCGTCCAACGGGCTTATGTAATCCGCATCAATGGGGTCGACCAGCCCGGCATTGAGATATCGCAGCAAGTGTTGGCCGCGGGTAATACCACCCAGCTCGTTCACCCAATAACTGCGTGCGGCCAATTTGCCTGTATGGCGGAACAACTCCATGAACCTGGCATCGGGACGAATAACCTCCGCGATAACACGCCGACCGGTAACGCCCTTGTAACAGTCCTTGCACCCCATCGGATGGCGAAAGGCCAGTTTTTCCACATGGCAAAAACGTTCAAGTAGTGCTTTTTTCTCTTCTTCCATGCTGTCACTGACGTCACTCCAGCTTTTCTTGCAGTGCGGACACAGCAGTTGCACCAGTCGTTGAGCGATTAACCCGATCATCACTTGGGGGTCTGCCACCTGTCCCACAGGGATGCCCAACGTGTCTGTCAGACGGTCAAGAATGCCGACAGCGTCATTCGCATGTAGCGTGGTCTCCACCAGGTGGCCGGATTTAGCCGCCGTCAGTGCAGATTTAACCGAGTTGGCATCACGAATTTCGCCGACGACCATGGCATCCGGATCCAAGCGCAACGCTGCAGAAATAGAGCGAACCCAGGCACGGCTAACGGCATCCGGATCGTTTTTATCAGCAATGATGGGGGTCTGTACCGCCCCCTGAATCAGCCCCTCAGGCGGATCTTCAAGCGTCATCAGGCGTTTGCGATGACCGGTAAAAGACAAGTACATTTCGCTGAACGTGCGCAGGGTGGTACTTTTCCCTGAGCCGGTCGGCCCGGAGAGGATAATGACGCCTTCAGGGCGTGCCAGCATGCGGCGAATGAGCGTCTGCTGTTCCTGTAGAAAACCCAGTTCGTCCAGCGTGGGCGGGGCCTTTCCTTCATCAGGTAAAATGCGCATCACCACATACAGTCCAAATTCTGCCGGCGTGTGCGCATAGCGGGCGCCGAAGAGCTTAAGGCCCTGCAGGAACTCTTTGCGGACACGCCCATCCTGGGCGCGATTGGGATTAAAACTCTTCTCGGCCACATCACACATGGACATCACAATCGTCGACGCCAGCGTCATTCCTTCAGCGAGATCCAGCTGTGTCACTGTTTCGAGGTCGCCGTGCACGCGAAATTGCACCACGGTCACATTATTCATCCCGATCAGCAGATGGATATCACTGGCACCTTTCTTCTTGGCTTCCCGAAAAAAACCAATGATTTTCGCCTGTTGATCTGAATAGTCGTTAGCCTCGGGGTTGTCGATGACCTGGCTCTGTTGCAGTTCTTTCAACTTGTCGAGCTGAACCCGCATAACCTGCAGTCTGGGATACTTCTTGTGTGTGTTGGCAATTTCTGATTGTACGGCCAGGCTATTAAGGTGAGCGTCAGAGATATACAGGATGGGGGTGTCTGACTTGGTCAGGTCCATATGGATGTAAGATGAACCGCGTTTATCGAACATATTCGCTACCCCGCAAAAGAGAGAGACACCAGCGATTGGTTTTTCCCGGTGATGACCACCTCATTAAGATTGATCCGTTTAACGACGTATTCCGTACCTGGAATACGATTCCCTGACTGAACCGTGACCTGGTTACCATTGCTGAGGGCTAATACGGCGGTGAAACCCTTACCGGTACCGGTGATCTCAACAATCTGTGATGGGACCGTGTCTTGAGCGGCGCCCTTGATCTCGGTTTTGTTGTCCTGGGAAGGTGGCGCCGGATTGAAAGGCTGGCTTAATCCACGGTCATAACCGTTCTTTTGAAGCTCATTAAAGGCTTTTGCTCTGGCAAGCTGAGCCTCATACAGCACAGTCTCTGCCTGGATGGCTTCGAGTTGCCCCAGGTTTAACGCCCGTCCCGCCTCGGTACGGGTAAAGGTGGTTGGCAGGGGAATATCTTCCGACGTGATCGGTTTTACTGATGGTTCTGCCGAAGGTATTGCTGGAGGTGCCGCTGGGATATCAGCGACAGGGGCAGCAAACACACCCGGTGCGGCCAGCGCCAGGCATAACGCCCAGGGAGTTAGCCAGGATTTAACGGTTGGCATACAGGAGTCCTTCAATGATGTATTCCAGTCGATTGTTTTTGAGCGTGGTCGTGATGCTGGATGCCCTTATCCCGCTACTGTTGAAGCGCGTCGGAGCAAACAACCGATCAGGTGGAATGTCGGTAATGAACGTGAAGTTGTAGGTGCGCCATGGAAGATTTTTTACATCACCTTGTGTTAACTGAGTGGAGGCATCCATTTCGCTGAGACGCAGACGGGCATTGATGCGCTGGGCATAGCTTGTCAGGTGTTGAATTTGCTGACTGCCCGGGAGCAGTGCTTCGGGATGTTCTGGTGGAGATAGTGATACGGCTAACGAAAACGAGGCATCATCCGCACTGCCGGGAATGTTAAACACCGGTTGAATATCCGAGCCATAGAGAACCGGCAATCGCGAAGCAAAGTCCCCGACGGTACCCCCGTTTGGCAAGGTGTAGTGCAACGTGATCTTGCCGCGGTCATCACACGTCGCTGTATTGAATACCCATCCGGCAATAGAGATCTGCGCGTCTTTCCACACGCTACTGCAGGCACTGAGCATCGACGGGAATCGTGGTTGCATTGCCCAGGGTTTCAGATTGTCAGCAGGAGCCTGCTGCTCCAATTGTTGCCTGGCCATCAATGCGGCCTGAGCGGCGGCAATACGCGCATTTTCCTGTTGCGTTTGCCATACCGAGTAACTGGCATATCCCACACCCAGGGTCACCACTGCAATGCCCCATAACCACAGTACCTGCGGGTTATGGGTTTTGCTCAGGCGGGCGCGCCGTAGGCCGACTTTGCTGTCGAACAGTGTCGAGAGCGCTTTATCTTCTGTGTCTTTATCGGGAAAAAAGCCGCTAGGGGCGTATACCGTCCAACCCGTCGTTGGAACTGAGGTTATTTGTAGAAAATTTGAAACCGCCGTTCGTATGGTTGCATCGTCACCCACGATGTCGCCGAACGGGGAGAGCATGCCGTCACTAATGGCAATAAACCAGTATTGGTCATCCGCATCCGGTAAGGGAAATACACCGTAACAGGCTTCTGGTAGCGCGGGTAAAGCCGCTAACGCCATCGATGCCACCGAATGTTGCCCCCCTTTATGGGGTGTTTTTACCGAGATTGCGACAGTGCCCAGTAATGAGCCCTGAGCCTGTCCATCGCCCGTAGGTAATGCTGCCCAATGGCTGGCATTTGCCTCTTTAGCCCGCATGCGCATGCTACGGTGCCCACGAAGCGGCAGATATTGCCAGTGCAATCCGGCAACAAGCCAGATTTTCCCATTCTGCAACGTGTAGGTAGTCTGTTGTTTCATGGCTTATCCCAAAATGACAGGGGTGATAAGAATGACCAGCATGGTTTTGTTGTTTTCACCTTTGGCGCCGCCACCAAGCCCGAAGAAGCGGAAGCTGCCGACACCTTGGTGGTTGGCGGTGTTATTAAGTGACTGGTAACCACTCAGCACCAGGGTTTGCCCGGACTGCATAATGACGCGTTGAGTAAACGTCTTGAGGCGAGTTTTCATCAGTTCGACAGACGTTTTTTCGCTGGTAAACGTGCGCATGGTCGGGTCATCCGACATATTGATGGCAAACTGCAGCTGCATTTTTGGCGATTTGGGCATCAGGAACGGCAACACCGTCATATTGAAGCCAGTTGTGATCGTTGATTTGGTGATACTGCTTGATGAGCCTACGTTTGCCGTATTCTCAGTGGTGACGCTGGAGGCATAATCCTGCTGCAGAGCAACCTGGATCGGCACAGCTGACAGGTTAGTGGTCATGCTCGAGGCTTCGGTCATCACGCTGACATTAGCTTGTTCAGACAGCGCTTTGATAAAGGCTTTGGTGCCGGCTCCTTTGCCATCGAGGATAGAAACACCGCCGTTCAGGGCATCGGAAGCGGCTCCACTGAATGCATTGGTCAAGGACAATCCGATGCTGCCGCTGTTGAATACGGCGTTCCAATCAATGCCGTACTGATCCTGAGTGCGCTTCTCTACGCTGTAGACCTGTACGTTGAGCACCACTTGTCGATTGAGCTCATTGTTACGGTCATCCAGATAACGGCCGATCTGTTCGAGGACACGCGGCGTATCGGTGACGGTTAGCACGCCAGCGGACAAATTCATGCGGCCGGTACCCGGCGTCAGCATGGATTTGATGGTGTTTGTAACGTCTTCGTACAGACTGGATTTGATTTCCATTTCAGTCGCCTGGGAGGTATTGGAGTCCCCACTGAGACCACCGCCGCTGCTGTCGCCTGTAGCGCCCATCGACGACGTGGTTCCGCTCACGGTTTTAGAGCCAAAGCTGGCTTTACTGTCCATGAACATCACCGGGAACGTGCGGGTATCGAGGTAGAAAATGGCAATCCGGCCCTGCTCATAACGCCATGACAATCCCAGGCGCGTGGTGACATTGTCGAGCAACCCGCCCAATTCCCCCTGCCAAAACACGCCCCTCAGTGCAGTACCACCTGTTACCGCCGGTGCAGGGCGAACGGGTGAACCGCCCAACGCGGCCAAAGGCACCATCCCATTAGGGTCTGGTGCGGGAACGGGGCCACTGAGTTGTTCCGTCTTCCCGCCTCCTGTTGGGGCGAGCATGGCTTGCGCATCCGGGGTGACGACGACAGGCAGGCGGCATCGTTTACTGATGAAGGCGCTGACCTCGGCCAACGTGATGCTACCGGGGCGGTTAATGGCGACGGCACAGGGCGGTAGCAAGCCATTACCCCCGGCCTGCGCATTTAATGGATAGGGATTTATCCACTGTGATGTCAGGTCACGAACCACAGCGCCATTTTTTATCGCATGTATATGGTTGTCGGCTTTTTTTTCGTTCTGTGAGACCGTGTTGTCGATCTTGTCGATACGCTCAAGCGGCGCACAGCCGGAAAGCAGCAAACACAATGTCGCCGCCAGCCCGATTAAGGGGAGGTGAGTTTTCATTTTTAACCTTGGGGTAAGGAGAGATTAGTTGAGGTACACCAGGCTGCCGTCAGCAATGCTGTCTGGCACATTAACCTGCATGTCGTTGCCGAAGCTGTCTAACAGACGTCTCGCAACAACCTTTCCAACTAAGGCAGAATGCCGGCTCTGGGCTAACAACGCAGACATCAGCCCCGGTTGGTCTGGTTGGTAGACATACACACGGTCAGCTTGCAGCACGTTGTGTAATTCAGGTAAGGATGACCAGCCGAAGGCACTGTCGGGGATCACACCGTCTTTTTGCGAAGGGTTGTTATAGCGCCAGTCATTGATGTTATTGATGTAACGGACGGTTTGAATAGCCCGCTGGCTCAGCGTGCTATCTTGCAGCTGTGAGCCTGTCTGGTCATGGGGTGTGATGTTGCTCCAGACCAGGAAACCTATAAATATCGATAACAGCCAGTAAATCATCAGTGGACCTCCTTATCATCCACTGATATGACGCATTGTTCGTTACGTATACCCGCATACAGTGGCACTTTTGCCGTACCGTATAGCGTGAATAGCCCATTCAGTGCATCTCTGAAACTCCCCTCAAACTGCAGCGGAGCATCGATGCGATAGTTGGCTTGTGTCAACCACGCCACTGTCCAATTAGCCACTCCCGGAGTCGCGCATGTTTCGCTTGCAGCCCAATTGAATAGGGTGTCTTTCAACGTGCTACCGGCTTCTATTCGCCAGGCCTTTGGCTTAACAACAGTTTTAGGCAAGCTCACAACTGCAGTGGTTTTAACTACAGCAATAGACGGAGGTGTCGGTAGTTTTCCAGCGAATGGGTTTCGTCCAGGAGCAACCCTATTTTGCTTGTCGGCAATTACTGGTGTTGTAGACGCGGATCCTGGCGTTTTGATTTGTGGCAATGCTACTGCCGTACCTGGTGTAAACGCAGCAGATTTGGCCGCTACGGATACCCGTTTAGTTTGCCAGTCGAGCAATGCCACCTTGCTATTTCGTTGCAAAACGTCGTCCAAGACAAATGGCCATTGATCATTACCAGCCCACTGCAGTGATTCGCGAGTATCCGGATTGAGCTCTTGCGAGAAGGTAATGTGCCATCCTGCCGGTACTATCTGGCGTAAAGCCTGGCGAAGTGTTTGGGATTTTCCTGCACCCGCCAGTGCTGGCGTCCCGATACGTTCACCAAGATAACGAATAGCATGCAATGCGGGAACGGCCTGACCCGCCAGTGCAGGTGTCCCAGTTGCATTTTTTGCAGGGGGTGATGTTGATGAGACAGGTTTCGTTGAAAGCTGTATACGACTAGCTTTTGCGAGTTCTGCCTGCGCCAGCTGGATAAGTGGTAGCTGCTCTTGGATTAGCGTCGTGACAAAGTGTTGTGCCGGTACCGCCGGCGGCGTATGGGTATTAAGGGCACACCCAGTCAACACCACCGGAGCGAGAGCGACGGGGATGAATGATTTCATAGGCGGTTTTTCCTTGGACCTGGGCGTCGACCACGTTTGGGTTCATTAGCCCGATCAAGAACTTGCTGCGCCAGAGCAGTATTATCCAGCGTTGAGGTCAGGTCCAAAATGGCTTCCAGCACATCACGACAGGCTACCGGACGGCTGAGGATCCCCGTCAGGTTTACAGCCTGTTCATTGAGCATCTGATTATGCTTGGCATTCAAGGAATAGTTTTTTCGTTGTGTCATCTATATCACCTCGGTTACGTCAAAACGTAAGCACGCAATCAGAAAAAAAGACCGCCCGGCATACCGGGCAGTCAAGGGGGTGTTAATCAGGGATGTCAAAAATGCTGGCGTAAGGAACGGCGCCGTGATCGGCAACGACTCAGCAGGGATAAATATTGAGGAAGGAAATTATTACCGCTGTCGATTACAGCTCGACAAGTACTTCGGGTATCGTCTTCAAGGGCGAATGTTCGCAACACAAAATCTTCGGGTTGCCAGTCAACAGCAGTCGCTTTACTCAGGGCTTGTTTTGACATCTATCCTCCGATCGTACAGAGAAGTGCTGAAATCAAATAAAGCGGGAGAACCGTTAGCGCAACGCTTCTACGAAGGCAAAGAATAAGGCGCTGCGGACATCGCCATCCTTTGTGTCAACTAACGCCTGTATTTGTTGGCGTTGTTGGTGGTTGAGCGGCGTTGTTCCTTTATCCCAACGTCGTTTGCCGGGATTCTTACGGGAAAAGGCTTGTACGCATACAGGTAGTTGCATCACGTCATCAACAACGGCATCACGAATAGGCGTTATTTCACCGGCAAAACGTACCAGGTGACTTATCCCGGGACAGAGTTCGATTTTTGATGAATGGTGAATTTCGGTATCGAAGAAGATGAAGAGGTAACCAGGAAACATTTGCTCCATCACAGGTCGCAACTGACCCGGACGATCGGAACGGGGACGATAAGCACGCATGACAGGGCTGAACGCCATGATATTCATGCGTTCTAACGTCATTTGGGCTTTAAAGACATTGTCTTTACCCGCTTTATGGCAGGCGAGATACCAGCGTTCCATGACATTCCCCGTTGATGAGCGGCAGAAAAACGATAAAGCGCAGTGAGATAGGCAGGCTCCGCCAAAATCGATCCCATGCTGGATGATTGGCAATAGCTTATATAAGAGGAAACAGGCATCGCGGTTTCTCCTGACTGCGCTTTAGCCTGGACTGCACCCGACATCCGGGGCAGGGAGGTACCCTATTAGATGTTATCAGGCGCAGTCCAGGCTAAAGCCAGAGTGCAAGGTTCAACGGGTTGCTAGTTGGCGGACTGGCGATCCTGTGAAACCTGTGCTTAAGTGTGTTGCGAAGTGTATTTGCAAACTTAAATTGTGTAAATGGTTTTTTCGGCGATCTGAAATGCTGTGAAATGATGCATAAACAGAGCTAAAGTTCTGCGTGTCTCAATTTTTTGAATCAATGATCTATAAAAGATCCTTTTTTCAGATCATTAGATCGACATAACTATCAAAACAGAATAATTAACTATATTAATCAATTGTTCGTTTGCTTGTTTATTGAACGATCTTGGCCAATGTATCGATATTAATGCAATTTTTTAGGTGGATTCTTATTGAGACGGGAGTTTTTTGCTTCTTTTTGTCCTTTTTTGGTTCGGTATTTATTCTTATGAATGCGCAAGCTTGGAGTCTTAGAGAGGGGGGCGTTATGATGCCATTCAATCATCAGAAATGAAGGTAAACTCCATTGGTTACTGATTAATCAAGCTTATTCATTAAACAAGGAAGATCATTACTGTGTGTAGAAACTGGGGGTTTGGGATGTTATTAACGGAATTCTTGAGTAAGATTATGGGTTTAGTTATGTTACACAGACTGATAGGCGTCCATGGCAACGTTGTTTATTGATTTACTTATCAAACCGCGTAAAAGATTCAGAATAAAAACAACCACTCAGGATGATTTGACGCAGAAATTAGTGCTATATGTACAGTATCACTACATACGCCAGACAGGTTGGAACCTCTATAAATACGGACGTAGTTGGGGCAATTTATGTCATGTTGTTCCGAACCCATTTATCGATTGGCTTGCGGGATATAAAGAAAACCCTCAAGCAGTTGAAATCGTTGATAGCTGTAAAGCACACCTTTGTTCTGAAGAAGGTACCATTGATCCTTCTATTGCTGTGTACATCCCTCTTAGTTGGTTATGCATCACTATCCCACCAATGAGCGAACGGCTGCGTGAACACTGGCAGACACAAATTAGTACTGTTCTATCCGAACATATTTCCGTTACTGTCCCAACGCTTATACCGTCTAACTATTATCTCTTGTGTGAGGGTCGAGCAGTTCCTAATGTTTGGCAACGCCATTTTGAGCTATGCATGAAAAATAGCATGCCGTTTATCGTCTTGTGGCACTTTCCACCTAAGCAAGCTCGTTTTGTCACTCGGTATGACATTCTGTTTTCCTGGGAACCCTTGGTAAAAAGCCATATGCATGTCTTCGATAATCCAGAATATCCCGAAATGGCAAAGATAATAACTAAGCGAATTACTCAGCTATTGAAGGAAAGCCGTCATCAGGATGGATTCAAGCGGGTCACATTGCAAAACGTGCTCGGTGAGGGGCAAATCAACATCCTTAAACTTAGTTTTGAAGCTGCGGAGCAGCTGACGTTAGATCTAGTCAAGATGATTCATCAATTGATTGATGAGATAGAGTTAAAGCTTAAAAAAAGATCTCTTGGAGTGCTTTAAAATATATAGTTATGCGCTTCAGTTTGTATCAAAAACGTTCAAATAAAATGCGGCAGCTAGCATTTCATAAATTGATGATGATTTTGCAATTAGATGATTTTTCAAAACATTAAGATAGTTTATGTGAAAAAGATCCTTCTGTAAGCTGTTAAGGGGCTGATTTTGTAGTAGTATCAAAAATCTTGCCGATCCGATCGTATTGAGATCGTTTTTTTGACATGGGGAGTGGGATGTCCCAAGCCATAATTAACATCGACGACTCATTTGCTACTGGTAAGCGTAGGTATCGCAAAGGAGCTCCACTTAGTGGGGCTGAGAAGCAATGTGTTTCAACAGTGCGTAAGAAGATGACACACAAAGAAATTAAGATTTTTGTTCACAATTTTTTGAAAGAAGACTTACTTGAGTTGTGTAATGAGGATGGTTTGACTCAAGCTGAGTTAATTGAAAGGTTGATTGAGTGTGAGATGGAGCGCAGAGCTAAAAGGTAATGGGGTTACTTTCTTGAGCCTTTAACTTGCGGATGCTAGATTCCAATCTGTTTAAGTATGATGTACGTGGTGAGTCACGCCGTAAAGTGGCTGGGGCAGTACTGTTGAGAAATATCTCCAGTTCTGAAAAGCAAAAACCCCGATAATCTTCTCATTTCTTGGCGGAGACGAAAGATTAACGGGGCTCACTCAAAGCTGTATAGAAGCTGTTGCTCTATGCAGGGAGTATAGGATTGTGCCAAAAAAAATTCAACTCCTTCTGTGCAACATAAGCACAGGGTGCTTTGACTAGCGCCAATTTAATCACTGTTGAAAACTCAACACTCATCAAATCACGCCAATCGCGGCGCGGAGAAGCTAATGCTCTTCGTAAAGGACTGGCGAAAATTCACCGTCGTTACCAGCCTGGACTGAGTTGTTCGGTCCCTCGTGGTATGGCATCAAAAGTTGTTGCGCGCGTCAGTAGTCATGATTGGCACCGTAACCAAGATCTGGTTGAATTGCGGCGGAATGGTTACGTTCCCTATACCAAACGTAACGATCGCCACTACGTTCCAAAACCAATGCGCGTCCATGCCCGTTCCGAAGCCTGCCAGGCACTGACAGCACTGTCACAAGTGATGGCGGCTAATTGCGACTATAACCCGGACAGTGACTATCCATTTGAGATCATGGCGCCCATGGAGCAACTGGCTCATTACATGGGTGTACTGCATGTGTACGATAACGGCCGCAAAGCCTATGACGTGGCGCTGAATGCGCTGTCAGTGATGGAGCAGCTGCAGTACGCCATTGTGCTGCATGGAAAAGATACCGACTCTGGCCAGAACAAGCCATTACGTATCTGGCTCAGCGAACAATTCTTCACGTCTCGCGGGATCGCAGTCGACGAAATCCGCCAGTGGCTGGGGCAGTTCCGTACCTGGGCCATCAGGAACGGCCTGACAGAGACGTTGCGCACCAAATACGAACGCCATCTGCTGCGCATTGAACATATCGGTATTGACCTCAAAAACCGTCACTCACTGCGTAACCGGCTTAAACAAATCAAGCGCTGGGTTGTGAGTCCTGATCTGGCTCGTGAGAAAGAACGTGCCGTTGGCCAGTTGGAAGATGCGCTGGACAATATCGAGAACCCCGATCGTCTTGATACCGTATTGGATAGCCTGCAGCAAGGCATTAAGAGCGCCACCAAGGGCCAAAATAAGCCCTCCAGACCATTCTATCGAGCTTACGTCAACTGGACCGGCATAACAGTGCCACATCAAGTTGTGCAGCTGGAAATGGCACTCAAGCGAGATAGACCCGGATTGCTGAACAGCGATCCGGAAGCCTACTACCAACAGCTTCTCGAGCGCGCCGGGCAGCTCTGATCCCTCCTGATCCCCCCTTACTACCGTGTCTTGCCAGACGCGGGTTTTCTGCTGCCTGGCGTTCAGGAAATCATACTTTTTAGCCGTTCTTTCCGCCGCCGGCAGCAGGAAAAAACCACGATGACCAACCCCACGGCAACATTGCGGGTCGATTGTCCCGATTGCATGCCATTAATTTCGAAGTGAGTTTAGTTAATTTCGGAAGGTACAGTTAGTTTCGAAGAGTAACCTATTGATATAGCTAATTTCGAACGTTAATCCATTACAAAATAAGCCTTTTGAAAAAGGGGATGTCATCGCGCTCAGCGCTTGATGATAGCTCCCTCGCTTTGCTCGGGCAGAAAACCAGTGGAAAAAGGAACATCGGAAGTTTGTTGCAGGTCTTAACCCTAACAGCTGTCGGCTACGCCGACAAAGCACCTCCTGGCTATGCCAGGCATTACAGATTCACCCTGTAAAATCTTAGGCCGTAACAACACCCAGCTCTCTATCAATGGTTTTACTTACCTTAAACCCACAGACTGACTTCGCTACCTCAAAGGCCCGGAACCAAGTGGCTTTAAGATGGATGCTGTAACTAACAATCGAGTCACTTCAGAAAATATGGCTGAAAGTCTAATAAACACGCTCGTAAGCGGCCCTACGGCCCGCTAACGCGGAGCTACGCCCCGGCTGCGGCAAAGCCTTGCCGTGACCACTCCGACCGCGCAAATTAGGTCCTGCGTCACTATAGCTGGATTTAGCTTTGCAGGGCGAGGGGATGGATAGGGGAAACCTATCAGAACAGGGCGGCTATGCCGCGCTACCGGCGACCCTTACCAACTGATGTACTCTTGTTGACCTGTTGTCGCCTGCATGCGCTGACGCGCATCAAGAAACCGGTTCTTAGTTGACAGTCCGCCCGTCGTGACAAACCCCAAGAAGAAGGGAAAAGGGGACAATTTGCGTAATGCTTATCAGTTAAGCTTTTGAGGGCGCTGTAACGGGTAACGTTGCGGCTTCTTTTTTACCGCTCTTGGATAATGCCTTTGCCGTCGGGCTGGCAGGACGAAGCTTTCCGCCATTGCCAGGAGCGCATTCATTACCTTCGGGACTTTTCCCGGGGCCACTGCCGGTAGTGGGGTTCGAGGGCCAATGGAACGAAAACTCACTTAAAGCGGGGGGGGGCTGAAGTCCCCACAGGGTGCAGTTTATATATTTAGGTCAATGATGTACTGGTATGTAGTTCTATTCCTCTTCAGCGATGACATCTGAGGCATTAGAATGCCCGGCCTTTATTATAAAGTTCTGCCCCAGAAAGTCTCAATTGAGTTTCTCTTTTGAGACTTCAAGGAACAGCGATACTATGCTAATGAGGCTTACAGCACGTGAAGCAATTACTGGATGTTTTGCTTACGCCAGTTTTCTACCGCGATCAATAGTCGCTTGTCTTTGACTGGTTTTTGCCATTCATCCCAGAAATTGACCGTGCCGCTATTCGGCTTGTTTATGGGTTCATCGATCCTGATTCTACTTGGAAGCAGACTCGCATCGCCAACAACCAAGGCCTCGCCTGTATCGAGGGTCGGTAGGATATCGCTGAACCCACCGAGACTATCAGGCAAAAGCCTCTTGATAACACCCTGATCCTCAGCGTTGGTCAGCCTCATGGACACGAAGTTGCTACACTGGCTAAGCATCGTCTTATTCACCTCGGAGGGACGCTGGCTTATTACGATGAGGCTAACACCGTACTTACGGCCTTCCTTGGCGATGCGCTCGAAAATATCCAGGGATATATCATCGGCTGACTCCGCCATGTTTCGTTGAGGCATGTAGAGATGTGCTTCGTCGCACAATAGCGCAATCGGGTGGCGCAGCTCGGATGGCGTCCACTGTTGGACAGAGAAGGTAACTCGAGCGACAAGGGATACGATAAGCGGGAGAACGTCTGATGGAACCTCGGAAAAGTTGATGATCTTGATACCTGCGTTGCCATTCTCTTCTGAGCTTCCGAGCACGGCAGTGGTGAATTTTTCAAGCCAAGAAAAATTCAAAACATCGCCGCCACCGCTGAATATGAATCCTAGGCGTCTATCAGATATTTTGTTCTCTAGCCGGGAGATCATCCGAGCCAGTTTTCCAAAAAAATCACCCTGCTTTTCTTTACCCTGCGATGCCCCCGGAACCATCTCCACATTAATCTCGTTCAGCCGGCCCATCAGAACATCCAGATCGAAAGGAACCGGGCTATCTACGGTAAAGTGCTTCAGAATTTCCTTGTGGTCACCATCCTCAAGATACTTTCTTTTGGCTTGGTTGATCTCACGTGACATGATCATGGCCTGATTGGGAGCATTCTGGTCACTCCGGTCTACAAACATTGCCACAAGTGCTTCATATGAAAGCAACCAGTAAGGCAGGTAAAGCACACCGTTATCTATGGTGCGTTGAGCCTCAACATCGGCGGGACCGGCCACCTTGAAGTGCTGAATGCCCTTCCCCACCAATGGTGAGTATTCACCATGAAGATCAAAAACGATGGCGTTAGCCGTAGATAGCCCAGCCATCTGTTCAATGATCTTGGCTGTCGTCCAGGATTTACCTGATCCGGTACTGCCGCCGATGAAGGCGTGGCGCTGGAAGAACTTGTTGCCATTGAGATAAGCAATAGCATGTTCGTCCAGCGTGTATTTGCCCAGCGTCAGAGCGTTGCCATCGGCTGAGACGCTGGAGAGCGTACGCATGAAGTTGGTAAGGTTTTGCCCCTCTAGCGAAAAACAATTCGCATCGATTTCTGGAACGCTTTCCAGAGTGCGGCGAAATACATTCTCTCTTTCTCCGTCACGATCCAGCATCGTCCCAATCAGGGCTATTTTGCACAGATTGAGTTCTGAAGTCTGTTCGCTAATACCATCGTTAGCGATGTCCTCGATGCCACGCTTGCGGGTCACCTGAGTGATAAGACCGATGAGATGCTGTCCAGGTCTGCTGCTTTGGAGCACGGCCAGATGGTTGACTTGCAACCTTTTGAGCTGCTCGACATTTTCCACGTCCACGATAACGTTTGTTGTATCAACGGAAGCCACCTTTCCAAGCGCGTCTTCATCCCGAAAATTAAAAATCGGCATCTCTTCTTCCTACATGATGAGTGACAAATAACTCTCAAGACTCCATATGTTTTTTTCAACGATCAGTGGAGTCTTATCCAAAGAGGAGTAGACGATGGACTGCTCATCTGTAGCTCCCCGTTCTATTGCCAGGTAATTCTGCGCCTTGCCATCAAGGATGAGCTTTCTTGCAGCATCTGAGAGTGCATAGGTGATAATCGTGATAGGGGTATTCTGACGAATACATTTGGCCATAATGTTTGGCTGAATATGCTCGTCATTGAAGCCGTAGCCAATGCACAGGAAGGAATTGGCAGCGTTGATGGCCAAATCGGCATTGTGAATAGTCGAGCGATATGGTTCTAGATGTGTTGTTTGATATTTCTGAGTGCCCGGGGTCACGATTTCCGGCCTATAGTTAGTCGGTATCCCTTGAATATTTGAAAGGGCGACGATGTCTTCCAGGGGCGATTTAAACCAGTCCAGAGAACCGTGAACCTTCCAGATATTGACCCTGCGTGCAGACGTGATTTCATTCGGTGCAGCACGTTGCCGAAAAAATCCGTGTGAGAAGCCCGTATAATGATGGGTCCCCTCCTGATCGCAGGCATATTCTGCCAGCCTGTCATAATTCGTAGTTACGATATTTATTTTGGTGAGGCTTGTTTTAAACATGTGGTTCAGCAGGCGACTCAGCGGAAACATTGCTTGGTTCTGAAGGCTATAGTGGAAGACTTGAATGTCTTCAGAACTGATGAGCGTCCAGGTTGCTGTGATAATTCTTGAGGTCAACTCTTCAGTAACAGCCACCTGATGCAGTGCAGATTCCAGATCAACACCGTCTAATAAGACCTGACAGAATTTCTCCCAAGCCAAAATCTCGGAAGCAGACAAGCCCGAAGTGTCGGTATTTGCGACCAAATACTTCGCAAGCGCACCCATTCCAGACATGCCATGGGCAGCCGATGCTCCACTGCCCAGGATAATGAGAGGAGCCTTACCATAATAGTCTTGAGCCTGCTTTTGATAATCAACCCCTGGCATCGAAAACTCCTGATTTTGTGTCGTGATCATCATAGCCACAGCCCGCACGTATGTATGTACTTCGCGGGGTTGTAACCGCTGCAAGTCCCTACAAAATTCAGCTATAGAAAATAGCCTTAACGAACAATGATTTTCAACTGCCTCTCATAGTACGGAAAGATACCCAGTAAGTAGCATGAGAACTGGCGTAAGTGAAGATAATGAAAAAACTGTCATTTTCTTTGTATTCAAGAAATAGATTAACATTTCACCTTGGCGGGGCAGGGTACTATTTAACGTTTAAAGTTTTTTCTTTGTTACTATCTTTCCCGTGGTGTTATCCATCCGATATTCAGAGATTGTTCCGTCCAAAATATACTTGATAACAGCTTGAACTGTTGCCAAAGGAGTATGAAACCACTCTCTGGGCGTGTAGGTACTGCCGTTAGCCGCCCTTAACGTGATGTTTAGGCGCTGCTTGGCTAGAAAACCATGCACAAGGGCTTCAAGCCTGTTGGCATTCATGTTGAAGCATTGAGTTGTAAAAATAATCCTAACCGGTGCTTCAAGAAAGGTTCTGTCTTTGGCAGCATTCTGGATCCGTTTCTCCACAGTGGTCTCGGTAAAACCTATTTTATAGAGATCACGGATGTAAGGTGTAAGTGCAGGATCTGTACTCCTCGTTGCCAGCACGTACACAAACCCACTCGGGACAGGTCCATCACTGGGTACCAGTTGCTGACCGTTAAGGTCCACCTTACGCCCTTCGTTGTCACGAACAAGGCCTTGGGTCAGGGACTGGTAGAGCATGTTAAGCTCAGTTCCATTCTCAAACACCAGATGCAGACGGGCATTATAGGTATCATACTGTTCTAGCCGTTCACCTGCACGATGAACATACCCCATAACCCCACTGAGAATAAAAAAGTCACCTTCCTGGAATTTGTGCTCATTACGATAACGAATAACGGAAAATACCCCATCCCGAAATCCTCTGTGTACTCGCGCGAATAAGGGGGAGAAACGTTCAAAATCGGGGCAAGGCTGACGCCTGGCAATCTCATCAGGGAGGTCCTTCTTACCCACGGGAACGTGCTTGATAGTGAAAATTTCAGGAGCATCAAAATCCAGTAAACCTAAATCGTCATCAGCAAAAATATCGTCCAGTGAAGTTACCAGTTCTGACTTGCTTATCTCTGGGAGAGAAGCAAGCTCAACCTGCGGCGTTCCACTCAGATTCTGATTCACATGAACGTCTGCCAGCAGCCCATGGCGATCCCGCTCACGCAGTATCTTGCACTGTTCAGGATTTACCCGAATTGCATTAAGTTGCCGTGTTAGTGATTTCTCACTCATTGTGGCATTTGGTGTATTTTGCGGCGCCCGGCCATAACTATCAACAAACGTCATGATGTTCTCGAACTGACTTTCGATCAGATCCGTGGGACCTGCCTTGGGCTTCAGAGCAACGACATCCAGTAGCCCAAAAACATCTTCCGCCGCGAAAATATCGTCGAGTGTCGCCTTTTTTCTGTGTTGGGTAGAGTACAAACTGATCATGAGTTAGCTTCCCTGCTTTACCATTTTCGCCTGTTTTTTGTTGCGAAGATAGGCCAGCACTTGAGCGTAACGCACCTCCAGCGGGTCACTCGATGTCAACTCTGGTGGGCGTTGGTGTTGACGGGCGAAGTCCTGGATCCGTGGCCAGAGAATGGTGGCCTCATCCTCTGACACTTGGGCCTGGTTAGCGCTAACAGCTTCTTGAATGGTTTTGAGCATTGCCACGGTAACTGATTTGGAGAGAATTTCATAAGCACCGTGGAATGGGTTTACCGTCTCAATCAGGTCGATATTCAAATTTTCGATGTTGATGAACTTCTCACCCATCTTCAAAAACTGTCTGCTAACCGTTATCTCATCCGGGTCGTTGACTGGGGAGGGGCCACCCACGATATCCGCGCCTTCCGGGACATCCTTCTCATCGACCAATACTCCGTGCTTATTGATGTAAAGGCTTTGCAGGATGCCAGACCGTATTTGCTCCAATTCATAATCCGTCAGATCAGGATACATTTTTTGGATGGTTGCGGGTAAGGCCCCCTGAGTGATTAACTCTGCTGGTAGCATATTGGATACTGCTTCCTTAACGAGTTGCTCATTAGCCATTAGGGTCGCCATGATCTCTTCTTTATCGCCGTTAAGAATATCGAGCACCTTTTTAGATACTGGGGCCACCTTATCATCGATAATTAGTGTGTTTGGAGGGAGATCTTCTCCATTCCATTGAGAACGTGGCTTGAACTGGATGCTGGGTGCCAAGATTTGCTCCATCAACAGTGAGGTAGTGATGGCCTTGAGCATGTTGTTGACCGATACTTTCACGTCATCATCTTGGGCATCAGGCTGTGCGATCAGGTTAGTAAACTGGGCATGCGTTTTCCCTTTGCAATCACGCGTTGCGCGGCCAATGATCTGCACCACTTCAGTCAAAGAACTCCGATAGCCGATAGTCAATACGTGCTCACAATACGGCCAGTCAAATCCCTCTTTTGCCATTCCCAGGGCAATGATGATGTCTATATCGTCTGCAGTTGCAATGGTACGCAAATATGCCTGCACCTTGGGGCGTTCAGCCACATTGTCATCAACCAGGTTAGCGACCTTTAAAAGCTTGCCATCTCCTTTACGTTTAACCCGATATACGCCGGATATCGGATCTTGAGACTCCACGTCACCCAGTGCATCCAATATGGCATCAACCTCCGTGTGCTTATCTTTGGTGGACTCGCCGGAATTGACGTTAGGGATATGGATGATGGTTTTTTTTGTGGGATCGAGCACGGAGGGTAAAGCGTTAATGTAGCGGCCTTGATAAAAATGATAACCGATACCGAGTGATTTCAGATGTTCATAGCCGTTTAACTGTTCGTAATAGGAGTAAGACACTTTAGTAAATTGGGCCTCATCCTCTGGTAGCAAAATAGGAACGGTATCGCCCCGGAAATAGGAACCCGTCATGGCGATAATGTGCGCATGAGGCAGCTTCATCAGCGCATCGAGTAAAGCACCCAGCCGGCTATTTTCATCGGCAGAAACGTGATGGAATTCGTCAATGGCCACCAAACAATGGTCAAAAACAGCCACATCCAGACTGTCGAAGGCAAAGCGCAAGGTGGCATGAGTGCAGACTAGGATCTGGCCATCACCATGCATAAAGCGGCGAAAAGCGGAGACCTTTCCCTTTTATCCTCCACCGATACAGAGGTTATTTTCAGGCTCTACCGTCCAGTCAGCAAAGAATCCGTGTTGGGTGAGTGCGGTGTCTCTGAACGAGGACCCTATGGACATTTCTGGCACAGCCACGATGACCTTACGTATCCCCTGATTGATAAGCTTGTCCAGTGCCAGAAACATCAACGCCCGGGATTTTCCACTTGCCGGAGGGGCTTTGATCAGCAGGTAGGGGCTGTTGCGCTGTTCGAACACTCGCGCTTGCATCTCGCGCATGCCCATGGCTTTTTGTGCTGTGCTTTGCCCGGTTTGGGCATAACTGACGTTCAGTATATTTTCCATAATTTACCCCTGTTTCATGGATAATGGGCGATGCAACTGAAGGCGTCACCCATCAAATTTGTTATCAAGCAGTGTTGGTGATTATTTTTTAGTCAACCCTTCGTACCGTGCAAGCAGATAATTCAAGCGATCGGCGGCATCCCGAAACGGCTTATCGCGATAGAGTTTGTCTACAGCTACATCCAGTGCCTGATGTGCTGCCAAAAGCGAGGGTGGCATCTTATCGGGATCATAGAGCTCAGCTAGAGTACGACCAGGGAAGTCGTCACGAGTAAGGTACATCTCTTCCGCCAAACGTTTGATCTCTTCACGCTGTCCAGGCGTTACTGATGGCCAGGGAAAGGTGTTGTACACTACGGTTGCCGAATAACGGTAGTCACTTTTAAGTCGACCAGCAACCAACCGCATCCAGTCGTTATGAAGTAATGAACTGAGGATGCCAAATTCATACAAAGTCGCATGCGGAAGGATAAAGTTTAGATTGGTAGAGATTACGTTGGCATCAAAGAAGCCTAATGGTACGTAAATTCGACGCTCAGATGAAACTGATGGCACAAGAATGTAATTGCTGGGGTTATTTAAATCCCGGAACTGATGAGGCCTTAAAGCTAACTTTTGAGTCCCCTTATCTGGACTTTTTCGACGCGTTTCTGCCACTTTTTGAACTCGTGCCTGCGTGGCCAGCATGAGCCGCACGCTGTTACTGTTCGCGTAATAGGGATCGTGAGGGGCAAACGGGCTGGTTCGCAAAAACACCGAAATATGCCGGCAATACTGCCGCTCTCTTCGTAGCTTCTCGGCGGCACGTTCGGCGTACTGACATACCGCCTGGTGCATTTCATGCAGCTGCGTGACGCGTTGACCAAATGAGCGGCTGACGATGATCTGCTGCTTGGCTGGCAGTGCATCGATCGAGATGCAGGGTACCCCGTTCAGTTCACGTTGTGTGCGCTCGAGTAGGAGAGCATGAAAAAACGTGGGGCAGTCGTAATCTAAGCTGCCATCGCTGATACCTTTCCATCACTTTGTTCGTCCATCGAGAACCCCGGATACCAGCAGGCGAATTTATCCTGCAGCTCGTTATTCAGAACAGCGGTCCGGGTCTGTAACAAATAATGCGCCCCTTTTCTGCTCCACTGCATCTGCTGCTTTTTGGCCATTCGTCTGGCGATCACTTCATTTATCGTTGATTCCACAAACGCCGTTGAAACAGGCTCTCCGTACCGGTGCATTTCACCATAGTTTGGGATCATCATCTTATTGTTCCCGATGTAGGTATACATTTCATCCAGGTGTTTTTGCAGGGATTTCAGGCCTGCATAGTTGAGCTCAGGGTCATCGCAATACATGACGCAATTATCGATATGCTCCAGTGCGGCGACAACATTGCCATGCCAAAGGTATCGTTTACTGCTTTCCAGAAGCGCAGAAACTTTACTGCCCGTCTCTGGGTCTGACACCTGCAGCCCCTTTGCATACTGCATAAGCACCGTCAGTCGCATCGTAATATGAAACCAGTCAAGCACATGAATTGACTCAGGATACATGCCGAACTGCAGTTCCCTCAGGTTATCCGCACCGTCGGACAGAAAGAAAATCTGTTGGTTGGCCTGCATTCCCTGGGCAGACAAGTGTGCCATGAGCCTGCGTTCCGGATGACAGTCACCCTTCTGGACAAAGCCGAAACGGCGCGTGTCTGTTGGCGCCCCGATTGAAAAAGATTTACCGGCAATAATTTCAAAATTACGTTTTTGTCATCCCGGTCGCGAACATAACCACCATCAATACCCACCACAAGCGGTTTCCCTGGTCTGGGCAGGTTACCCCAGTCGCGGGGGCAGCCTGAAAGAAAACCAGAATGCGATTCCGCCTCAGCATCAAGACGCTGTGCCACCTGGCATAAATGATTCCTCACCGTTGAGGCATTCAGGTTATCCCCCACCGGCAGAACATCCTTCAGCAGGCGGGTCGTCATTTCATACGAGATCATGGACGCCCAGCGGGTTTCTATATATTTCAGTGAAGGATGGGTGTGATCGCCAGCCCAATCACTGAGCAGACTGACGGTTTTTGTCGCACTTTCTTCGCAACGACACCGGTACACCCGGAGCCTTGAGACAGGAATAATGCCAAACAGTGTCCTGTACTGTATTTTCTGCCGGCCTTTGATTCTGCGTGCCGCAAAGCAGTGAGGACACTGGATATGCTGGTGAGTATATTCGTCCGCCTGCTGCTGAACCATTGACTGCTGGAAGGTGTTCAGCAAGCTCTTCGACTCTGAAAGCGATAATCCGATATCATTTCGGGCATCTCCTGACTTCTGTAATGTCATCAGTTCTTCCGTTCGACTCACGCCTGACTCCTCGGTTATAACTATCTGGAGCGTCAATTTCATCATTGCCTCCTGTCGTGGTGGGATTATCTCCTGGTTACTGGTTTTTCATCTGGTTGCTAAGTTTATAATATATTGAAATGCCAAGGTTTACGTGGTCGCAGGCGGTCCTGAGTGTGGCACCTCTGGTCCTGAGCACGGCAATTTCCTGAATTAGAGAAGTATACCTTTATAGACATCCGTCAGCGCCGGCGACCCGACCAGATCACTTCAGGTTCCAGTGCTGGCGCCGCCAGGTCGAGTTTGCTCAATTGCCTGTTGATTTTATTGCGATTGAACCGAACAGCATCCAGGTCGTCAACAAAGGCCCGGATATCACCGACCGTTGCTGTATCATCCGCATTAACGATGGCCTCCAGAAACACCAGCGTCTTATCAGTTTCATCCTCGGGGGGGTGTTCCGGGTATGCCATGACCGCTGATACAAAATGGTGTTTTCAGCGTTGAGTCTTCATGAATGGCCTCAACACGAACGTCATGAAGCCAGTGATCAAAGAAGTTGTATTCGTAGGTAAAGCGATCGCTGACATCAAAACTAAAATCATCAATCACGGTCCGGAACGGGTTATCCGGAAAGCCAATGCCACCATCGTAAGAGATACCGTAATCTTTGCCGTAAATATGAAACTGATGGAGGTAATCATCACCCCAGCCCTGCACGATCTGGAAAATGAAGTGAAGCGCGGCCAGCGACGTATCAGCAGTGATTCTTAGCCGGCGCCAGACCATGGGACTTACGCCACGAACAGCGATTTTGATGACGTAGAGGTAACAGGTATTGTTATGATATTGGTTATTCTAGCCCCAGTAGGCGATACATTCGGTGACTGCCCCACGTTTTTTCATGCTCTCCTATTCCAAGCGGATCATTTACCGTTGTTTGCAATATTAGTCGTAACGATCTATTATAACGATCGTTAGTGTATTATTAATAGGTTTTGCCGATCACGTGTTGCGATAATGTTATTTTTTTGAGTGTGTTTTGTTGCTTGTCGTGATTTTAACTGTATGGTTAGTTATTTTTAGGGTGATTTTTAACATGGACGAAAGAGGGTGTCTTATCAAGACGAGCTAGTTTTAATCGGAATTAACGTTAGCTCTAGATTTTACCTATGCAAATGAATTGCCATCCAATTGAACTGGCGAATTGCCACATGCCGTTATGCTTTTTTCTAACATAAATTATATTTTTTCGGTCCTTGGCAGAAAATTGAGTAGTGGGCTTTGTGGTTCAATCGTATCAGTAGCTACTATTAGAGGTATTATCTATACTATCCATAATAGTGGCATGAAAATGATTATTATTCCCGATTTGTTTTCACGTTGAATGAGTTTTCCCACCATGGAATTTATGTTAAATGATCTGGTTCATTTTAATGATAATACCAGAGTCCTTTGCCGAGGCGTTCAGTCCATCGAGCTGTCGCTATCTTCTGCCCGGCTGTTAAGCAGGTTGATTATAACGCCTAACAAACTTATAAGGCGCGATGACTTACTCAATGATGTTTGGGATAAGTTCAATCTGACACCTTCAGACAGTAATCTAAATAAAAATATTTCACTTTTAAGAAAGGCATTTACAGATCTAAGGATTGAAAACTCAATAGAAACCATGCCAAAGCAAGGTTTTATGTTGGTATTGACCGTTAAGGTATTGAGTGGCGATTTATCCGAGGTACCTTTAAGTTCTGAGAAAGTTGAAGGTAGTACAGTTAAAAAATTTCACCGTCAGTGGTTTATTATTATTTTCGCACTTGAAATTATGTATGTTGCATTCTTTTCCTATATATTTAAGGCTGCTTATGATAACCATAATTTTTCATATTTCACTCAGGTCGGACTGTGTGACGTATACGTCACACAGTCCGCTAAAATAAAATCGATAGAAACATTCATCAAATCCTCTTCAGGGAAAAATGTAATGCGTAGGTGTGAAAACACGCATAAAATAGTTTATATCGATGATAGTAAATTGGATGTTGAAAACTTAAAAAAAGAAACTTTCGTGGCTGTATGTGATGGGACCAAATCCAGTGGCAGAAATGAATGTAAGAACTATGTTTTTTTATAAAGTGTTAGGCTTACTGTTACTGCCGGCGATACTTTTATATTTTTATTTATATATGAATGATGAAGTGATACCATTTGATTGCTCCTCTGAGTTTCATGTTTATCATGAAGATAATGGAAAAAATGAAATTGATGTTTTTTCATCAGTGAAAATAAATTTTCATATTCCTTCAAATAATAAAGGAATCATAACAGAATACGGAGTTATTAATTATGAAAAGAGTCGATATATCGTCGATAGAGTCATTAAGGTATCTATCTTTCGCGAGAAAAAGAACAGCTATGAGCTGATTCGTCAAAAGCCGGTAAAAAACCCAAGAGATAATTTACCCGATATTGTCTACGAAGAATTAGTATCCAGGCAAGAAAGCCTTTACTACGATATACGCAGTGTTAATAATGACACATTAATCTTCAGTGACTCAAAAAGAACATTGTTTGTATGTAAGAAAAAGAAAACGTAACCCCATCCTTTGATTTAACTTTACATGTTCAATAAATGCCAATGCCACGGCACAGGAGTGCACTCCTGTGCCGTGGCCTGTTATTATTACATCCCTAACCATATCTTGTATCTTCCTTAAAAAATACATCTTTTTCCAATATGTCTTTATTGGATGAAACCATACCAGGCTAAAATGTGGGAGATACCTTAACTTTCGCTATTTTCGCTATTCTTAAAAGAAGGTTGCGGCTATTGGTCATTAACGTGATTACAGTAATTGATTATGTGACCTTCCAGAAGTTGACAAGGAAAGCTGTTCTCAATGTTATCTCTATATTTACCATGAAATCCAAAAAAATTATTTCCAAGGATGGCTACAGAACTAATACCGTGTGTACCTAAACTCATTATTTTCCCATGTCGTGTGCTCTATTATTATTCTTTTGGTTTAAATTTAACCAGCAATTCCTGTCTTGTCTAAGACCTCTTCTTGGGTCAGTGTTGTGAATAGTATGAATTTAACGACATTTAACAGGCGTTAATCCTTACTTTTCATTATTCTTGGGTTTTTATCCTGTCTAGGTATTTCAGATATCGAATATTGTTTGTCTTTGTGTTACATCAAAAAACGACTTTATTTATTTTTCGAAAAAATATAATCTTCTCTCCGCCAAATGATTGATGCCAGATGTGTTTATATGTTCTGGTGCTTAAATATAAGTGCGTAAATTATTGCGTATGGTTAAGTTTGTCTTTTGGTGATGGGTTTTAACATTTAACACCCAAAATAAACAACATAAATTTCATTGAGCCCCTAAAACTCAATGCACTTTGTGCAACATTTAAAATCGGATATTAGAATTATATGAAAATCAATAAAATTGCGTCTGTTTTATTACTGGCCTCCGGCCTGACTGCATTTGGTGCGAATGCTGCAGATCAAGGTTCTGGCCGTGTAACTTTCACCGGTTCTATTATTGAGGCCGCTTGTTCTGTGAATCCAGAGTCTTCAGATCAAGAAGTTGACTTGGGGCAGATTGCTGCTTCCCA
This sequence comes from Serratia entomophila, assembly GCF_021462285.1. Lineage (NCBI taxonomy): Bacteria > Pseudomonadati > Pseudomonadota > Gammaproteobacteria > Enterobacterales > Yersiniaceae > Serratia > Serratia entomophila. Next base: position 119,016 of record NZ_CP082788.1, on the reverse strand, counting down.
ACTGGCGGATGGTGGTTCTTCTACGCCGCGTAATTTCGAAATCCTGCTGGAAAACTGTGCGCTGGATGCTGATAAAGCCAATACCGTTACCGTGACCTTCGGTGGCTCTGCTGCAGATAGCTCTAACCAGCTGCTAGGTATTACCGGCACCGCTTCTGGCGCTGGCGTGGCAGTTACCGACGGTTCTGGCAATCTGATTACGTTGGGCCAGGCAACGGGAGCTCGTGAATTGATCGAGGGTTCCAACACCCTGAACTTCTCTGCTTATCTGCAGGGGATTAGCACTGAAATCAGCACCGGTGAATTCCAGTCTGTAGCTGACTTTACCCTGGCTTACCAGTAAGTTTGCCAAGGTCAGCCAGAATATATTCTGGCTGACCGTTTTCTCTGTAAGTCCAAAAGGTGAAGTTCCGCGTGTTAAAGAATAACCTTTGGTTTTTATTATTTCTGTTCGGTGGTATCAACGGCGCATTGGCACAAGATCAGGGGCATGGTCGGGTAACGATGAATGGCCAAATTATTGCTTCGGCATGCACTATTGCAGCAGAGGATGTTTACCAGAGTATTAATCTTGGTGAATTGCCATTGCGGACGCTGGTTGCTGACGGGCAAGGGCCGTTAAGGACATTCAATCTGCACTTAATCAAGTGTGTTTTAAATAAAGAATCAGAAAAAGGTCAGTGGCGTGACGTTTTGGTCACCTTCGATGGTGTTGCCGATGGAACATCATTGTTTGCGACACAGGGAGAAGCACAGGGTGTTGGGATCCGTATTATGGATTCTCACCAACAGGTTGCCGCTGTGGGCGGAGTAATGAATGTGATTGAACTCGAGCCGGACACCACCACGTTAAAATATCAGTTGCAGTTGGTAAGAAATAACACTGCCTTACGGGCAGGTGAATTCTATAGCGTTATAAAATTTATGGTTCACTATCAGTGATTATTGCTTTGTTATTTTTAATTTGTTATTTATTCGCCAGGAGTACGTGTGAATTTTCTTGATCTCCGAAAGCCACGGTTAGCTATTCTTGGTGTTTTGATTTACTTGTCATTGACCAATTCAATGGCGATTGCCGTTGAATTCAATACTGATATTTTAGATGACGATATTAAAAATAACATAGATTTATCACGATTCTCACAGGCTGGCTATATCATGCCTGGTTCTTACACGTTGAATATGAAGGTCAACGAAAATAACGCGGCCGATCTGGAGTTTTATTTTTATGAACGTAATAAAGATAAAAACCAACAAGCTGTCTCTGCTGTTGAGGTTTGCATTACGCCGGAACAATTGCCACTGATAGGGCTGAAACCTGAATTCATCAAAAACATCACCTGGTGGCACGACAGTCAATGTGCGGACTTCAGTGCGCTTGAGGGGGTTAGTTTTCGTGGCGATTTGTCTGAGTCTGCGCTTTATATGGCTGTACCGCAAGCATGGCTGGAATACAGCGATGCGAACTGGCTGCCCCCTTCTCGTTGGGAAGAGGGAGAGCCGGGCATCATGTTCGACTATAGCCTGACCAGCGCCATTACAGAACCTAAAAAAGGGAATATCACTACCAATATCAGTGGCAATGGAACCCTTGGGGCCAATCTCGGCGCCTGGCGTTTGCGTGGCGATTATCAGGGGGCTTATAACCGTACCGCAGGTAACTATCAGGCAACCCGTACACTGGATTGGAGCCGGGTGTATGCCTACCGCGCTTTGCCCTCGATCACCACCAAATTGTTACTGGGCGAAACCTATCTGAGCTCAGACATTTTTGACTCCTGGCGTTTCACTGGGGTGTCGTTAGCCTCGGATGAACGCATGCTGCCCCCCAAGCTGAGGGGTTATGCACCGGAGGTAAACGGGGTCGCGAAAACCAATGCCAAGGTGGTGATCAGTCAAAAAGGCCGTGTGCTGCATCAGACCAACGTTGCCGCAGGTCCGTTTAACATTCAGGAGTTGAGCAGCGCGGTTAACGGTCGTCTGGACGTGCGGGTTGAAGAACAAGATGGCAGCGTGCAGACATTTTCGGTCGACACCGCGACGATCCCTTATTTAACCAGACCAGGTCAAGTGCGTTATAAGTTGGCCGCCGGTAGACCCAGCGATTACAGCCATAATGTGACGGGGCCTATGTTTAGCACCGGGGAGTTCTCGTGGGGGGTATCGAATGCCTGGTCACTGTATGGCGGTAGCGTTCTTTCCGAGGAGTATGAAGCCTTTTCCGTTGGGCTGGGCCGTGACTTATTCGTGCTGGGCGCGATTTCTGCGGATGTGTCGCAGTCTATTGCCAACATCCAGAATAAAGAACGTACTCAGGGAAAGTCATGGCGAGTCAGTTATTCAAAACATTTTGATGAAATAAACAGCGATATTACTTTTGCCGGGTATAGATTTTCTGAAAGTGGTTACCTGTCGATGGGGGAATACCTTGATATTCGTGCGGGGAATAGCTCGATGTACCACAATAAGAATCTGTATACCGTTACATCCAGCAAGAGTTTTCCAGACTCGAGATTAAGTGCCTATTTTAGCTGGAGTCATCAAACATATTGGAATAGAAATGCAACGGATTATTATAATTTATCGTTGAGTCAATATGTGGACTTGGGTGACTGGAATAATATCTCCGTTGGTTTGAATGCAACCAGGAATAAATATAATGATAAATGGAACGATACCATATTTGTCAGCCTGAGTATGCCGCTTTCTAATGGTACGGTCAGCTATAGCGGAACATATAGCGACAATCGTTACACCCAGACCACCGGTTTTTACCAGCGCTTAGAAAATGGCGACAGTTATCGAGTGAGTGGCGGAACGCGCAGTGGAACGCGCAGTGGAAACAGCGAGAGTCTGCAGCCACAAGCCAGTGGTTTTTACACGCATCGTGGTGACCTCAACACAATGACGGCCAACGCGACCTGGGTAGAAGATAGTTATTCTTCTGCGGGCCTCTCTCTTCAGGGAGGGTTCACCGCGACGGCGAAAGGGGCGGCTCTGCACCCGGGCGGAAACATCGGGGGCACCAGGATGATGGTTAGCACGGATGGTGTTGGCGGTGTGTCGCTGAATAACCAGATACATACCAACTATTACGGCATTGGTGTTATCACCGACGTCGGAAATTATTATCGAACCAGTACGCGCGTCGACGTTAATAAGCTGGATGACGATGTTGAAACCAGCGGATCATCGGTTAAAGAAAGCGCATTGACCGAAGGAGCTATCGGTTTCCGGCAATTTAATATGTTGAAAGGGGCAAAAGTCATGGCGGCAATAACGACTGCCGATGGGCGCCACCCGCCATTTGGCGCCACGATCCGTAATGCAAAAGAGCGTGAACTTGGCATTGTTGGTGACTCAGGCAATGTCTGGTTAGCTGGAATTAATGCCGAAGAGAAGCTCATGGTTAATTGGGCGGGGGCTGCACAATGCGAGATCTCCTTACCTAAGGTCATTTTGACCAACCAGTCTCTGTTATTACCTTGCCAGCCAATATATTCGGCGGCACATAAAAATTGAATTAGTAATAGGAAACGTTAAGTGAATAAGCACCTTGTTTTTCTCAAAGTATTATTGATTAGCTGTGGGATGTTCAGTCTATTTCCTCATGCCCAAGCGGCCATTGCTTTAGATCGCACCCGAGCAATCTTTCCGGGTACTGAAAAAGCAATCAGTTTGAATATCAGTAATGAGAACAAAAAACAGCCTTATCTTGCGCAGGCCTGGCTGGAAAACTCGCGTGGCGAGAAAATCAATAGCCCCTTTGCGGTAGTGCCGCCATTGCAAAGAGTTGAGGCGGGGAAAAAAAGCGTGATTAGGATAACGGCGACACCTGAGGCGAAAGCACTACCTCAGGACAGGGAGTCCGTCTTTTATTTCAGCATGCGGGAAATCCCCCCACGCAGCGATAAACCAAATGTCATGCAAGTTGCCCTGCAGACGAAGGTAAAGCTTTTTTATCGACCGGAAAGTATTATCCCAGAAAAAATGACCCGTTGGGACGACCAGTTGGTTCTGCATAAAATAGGCAATGGCTATCGTGTAGAGAACCCGACGCCTTATTATATGACGGTGATTGGTATTGCCGGCGCGGAAAAGCAGGCGGTCGCCAAAGATTTTGAGGCCATTATGATTGAGCCTAAATCCAGCGTTAATATCAAGAGCCAGACATTTTCCGCTCCTCATGTGACAACCATTAATGACTTTGGCGGCAAACCAACGTTAGCGTTTCGCTGCAGCGGGGATATTTGCCGGGCCGACGTTAACCAACGCTGACGCGGTTTGTCGGCATTTATCGCCTGGATGATAAAATGATGTTCAATAATTCATTGCGCTGGGGTGTTGTCGGCGTACTTTCAGCTTCGCTTTTATACAGTGGTGTTATCGTCGCCAAACAGGTGCAAGATGTTCCTAATGATAATTGGGCTGTGGACGGTTTGCATGGTGCCTTGTATATCAGCGGAAAATTGGTTGAGTCTCCCTGTATTATTAGCGCCGAGTCCGAAGAGCAGGAGATAAAACTGGGGGGGATGCCGCTATGGCAATTGGCTAAACCCGGTGATGTATCAGAACCGACTCTGGTGCACTTTTATCTAGAGGACTGCGGTGTGGGGGACGGGTTTCTTCGTTCGCCTGAGCATGGTGATAATGCTGCATATATACCTCAACAAATGGCTGTCATGGTGCGTCTGGTGGCGGAAGAAGAACCCGAAAATCACCGTTTGATTCGCCTGTCCGGCAGTGCGAAAGGTGTAGCTTTATTGCTTGAAGATAGTGCACGGCACGTTTTGCAGCCGGGAGAGCGCAGTTGGCCGCAGGTATTGACGCCAGGGCATAACGACCTGGTTTTTCAGGCGCAACTGATAAGAACCCGCCAGCAACTTGAGCCAGGGAATTTTAGGGCCGTCGTCTATTTGGGATTGGAGTACCGTTAATGGGATGCTATTGCATACGTATTTTGGGTCGGCTGCTGCCTGTGTTTTTTATTTTGCTGAACCACGCATCGTGGGCGGATACGGATATTCATTTCAGCGGCATACTGGTTGCCGAACCTTGTCAATTAGCGACAGACTCGGAGGATCAGATCGTGGACTTCGGCCCCATTGCCGCCAGGCAATTTATTAATAACAGCCAGACGTCGCCAAATTCGTTCAATCTGCGTCTAATCGACTGTGACCTGAGTATTGGACAGAGCGTTATTTTTACTTTTACCGGGGATGAAGATGCTGATCAACCTGGCCTGTTTGCGGTAGCCGGTGAGGCGAAAGGTATTGCTATTGTATTAATGGATGATGAAGGGAATAAAGTCCAGCCGGGTAAGGCGATGTCAGCCAGTTCATTGGCAGAAGCAGAGAATAGTTTTTCTTTCCAGGCTGCGGTATCCGGCCCGGAGTTCAGCTTGGTGAGTGCTGGTAGTTTTACCTCTACAGTGATGTTTTCACTGGAATACAATTGAACTACGTGACCCCGGAGAGCGTTAACCATGAATCAGACAGCGAATAAAAAAATGATGATACGGCAAGCCGCAATCATGATGCTATCAGTAATCGTTTCCTCTTACACTTCGGTTTCATTGGCCGCACTGTCGGTCGATCACTCGCGCCTGATCCTCAATGAGGGGGAAAAGGCGGTAAGCATCACGGTTCATAACCAGAATAATCACGTACCTTACCTGGCTCAGGCGTGGCTGGAGGATGCGTCCGGCCAGAAAATATCTCAGCCGTTGGTTGCGTTGCCCCCGATTCAGCGTATTGAGGCGGGTAGCAAGACCTCGGTGCGGGTGCAAGACATTAATAGTCATGCTCAACTGCCGTCGGACCGAGAAAGCGTATTTTATTTTAACCTGCGCGAGGTCCCGCCGAAGAGTGAGAAGAAAAATAGTTTGCAGTTGGCGTTACAGACGCGTTTAAAGGTCTTTTATCGACCTAAACAGTTAAAGGTTGAGCGCAATGCCCGCACGGTGCCTGGGATGGAGAAATTAAGTATAAGGAAAGAGGGAAAAAGATACCAGGTTACCAACCCAACACCTTATTTTATTACGGTGGTATCGGCCAGGAAAATATTGTCTGGCAGTAACGTTGATAAGTTCGAGCCTTTCCTTATTTCCCCATATGAAACCGTGACGGTTAACTGGAATGAAGGTGTGCTCGTGAATACACTGGTGTTGTCAACCATTAATGATTATGGCGCGAGGGTAGACGTTTCATTTAAGTGCAATAATCAGTTTGGCTGTAGGGTTAATAACATCGCTGAGAGCGGTGGTGAACGGTAATATTCTTCTCGGCAGTTGATGGAATAAATCTATGTTAAGTGAACGTAAGTTATTAAGCCGTTCCTCGGCTTTCTGGTTAGGACTGTTCTCCTTGACTGGTGCGTATGGTGCGACACAGAAAACGGAAACGGTTAACGTTAATATTAGCGGTGTTATTGTCAGTAAACCCAGTTGCAGCATCAGCGACAACGAAACTATTGTGGTCAACTTTGGTGGCGGCATCGGTGTAAATAAGATTGATGGAGGAAATTACCGGCAATCTATCCCTTATACTATTACCTGCGATGACACCACGGATTCATTACAACTCACATTAAAACTCACCGGGAACGCAGTCGACTTTGATAAAGATAATGCGACGATTCGTACCGCTGAGCAAAGCGATCTTGGGGTGAAGATATATCAAAATGGAACGCCGCTGGAGCTGGGTAAAGATATCAACATCAATATCAACAGCATTCCTACACTGTCTGCATTATTAGTAAAGCGTGATGGTTCCACCCTATCTGAAGGAGAGTTTAATGCAACTGCGACATTACATGCCGAATATCAATAATATCTTAATGATTGGATTTATTTTTTTATTCAAAGCAACGCAGGCGCAGGCTGTAGATTTATACAGAATTGAATATGGCAGCGGTGGCGTTGTGACAATTTCAAAAGGTGAAGATTATGATTCTGACGCCTCTAGCGGAAATAATTGGAACTATTGTGGTTCTCTCAATAAGGCGACGTTGAGTATTTCAAATGAATCCAGTTATATAGCCAGCAGTTCTGGATCAGCAAATAAAAAACAGATTGGGACAACAAATGGTAATTCAAATGGTAACTGTCTCACCGCTGTAGGTTCTCTATTTCCTGTTACAACTTCGTTCATAGGTAAAGTTAATTCTGTCTGCGTTTCTGGCGGAACGATCTTAGATCACTTCAAAGGATCGATGAGGTGCTATGGAAGTTCTGATTTTACTTCTTCCATAAAAGACGCCACCTGTGATATCTCATCCGGAGATATTACTCTTGATTATGGAACAATTCTGTCTGATGAAGTAGACGGAAAGTCTATATCGACAAATGCAACCATCTCATGTACAGGTGGTAGTTCTCAAGGCGAAGTCTCCGTTGCGCTTTCGTTGGGGGATGAAAACGTTAATCTTAAAAACGATAATAGCCTTTACGCCCAATTAAATCTTGACGGTAATGGCAAGTCAACCACTGCGACAATAGATATTAATGGCTCAACTAATATTAGCCTGACCAGTACCTTGCATACGAACGGTAACGTTTCGAGCGGTGCATTCAGCGGCAGTTCTGTTTTGACTATGACATACTACTAAATAGTATACAAATATCGGCGGATCTACCATTGTTAAACTGGCGGGTTTTTATGGGAGAATTAATTTTGTTACACGTGCTTGGAATCTGTAATATATTTATTTTTATATAAATAATTCTTACGCAGCCAACACTGCTTCCATAAGTGATATTTTTAATGTTGAATATACCGACAACTACATGGTTGTTACTAAAGGGCCAATATTTGACTATCAGAAGGAAAATACCAGTGAATATTCAGATAAGGTTCCAGGGGTTTTGGGTGGGAATTGTATCGGGGCCATTGAATCGTTATTGCCGTGGTTGGTAGCATATACCTCTACGTTTCCACGTGCTAGTTCTGTTTACATCTTTGTCGGAACTATTATTATAGATAATATGTCTGAGTATTGTCAGTCAGGAGGTTTTTCGCCCATTGTTACTGGTGCTATTTGTACTATATCATCTGGAGACATAACTCATGATTATGGGACGCTTTTGTCTCATGAGGTTGATGGCCGGTCAATGACAACGACGGCTACTCTTACCTGTAGCGGTGGTATGGTTGGTAGCACTATGGTTTCTCTGTCTTTAAACGATGTCTCAATTAGCCTTAAAAATGATAGTAGCCTGAAGGCCTCTTTGGCTCTTAATGGCAGCGGTACATCAACGAGTTACGATATTGATGCTAATAGCTCTGCCACTCTTAGTGTGGTCAGCACCTTGAATAGCAACGGCAATATTTCCAGCGGGATGTTCAGCGGCAACTCTGTTTTGACCATGACATACGACTGATATATTCCATTTTATTAGTCATGCTTAATGCGGATTTTATTTTTTCAAGACGAGTGCATTTTCAAGAGCATTATTCCTCGCGAAGAACTCGCTTTTCCAAGCATCCCAAAATGTTGAGAATACCTACAAATGGTTTACAAGCGTTATTCGTATTTTCGTCTATTTGTCACCCTGGCGGTGCTGGCTATTGTGACGCTGAGCATCGTCCTCACGGCCTCGAGGAAAATATCTGCAAGTGTAGAACGAGATATTTATCGGCGGCCGCCCTTGGCTATCGTACAATTTGACGAGACCTTTGAACTGGCCCAGCGGACGATCATGCTCGATGATCGTCCACGTCGCACCCTGCACCTGCGGGTAGATGATATAGAGTTGGACGAGGCGGGTAACGTGACCACGGTAGCGCGCGAAAATTATATTGAGCGCCAGTTGTTCTCATCGCGCTATCCCTATTCAGTTACGGCAGTAGCCACTCAGTTTTCTCAGACCCCTCTTATCGGTGACTATGTTGGCGTGAGTTTGGCGTTACTTCCTGTGTTGGCGATTATTGCAGGAATAACAACTTTGCGCATGGTGTGGAGGATAACCTCACCCCTGGCTCAGCTCCGGCGTGCATTACGCAAGCAACAATTTATGCCTTATTTTCAGCCGATAGTTCGGGGGGGCTCTGGAGAACTGACCGGCGCCGAGGTGCTGGTTCGTTGGCAACATCCGAAAATGGGGGTTTTGTCCCCGGCGAACTTTATTGCTTTGGCTGAGGAGAGTGGGCTGATAGTACCTATGACTCGCGATCTTATGGCTCAGGTCAGGGAGTGTTTTTCCCCTCTGGCAAACAGGCTACCTGGAGATTTTCATTTCGGATTTAATATCAGCGCATATCATTTTAATGATATCAATTTGATTGATGACTGCCGTGATTTCCTGAAGGCATTCGGTTTGCACCGGGTGAAACTGGTGCTGGAACTCACAGAGCGTCAGGTGCTGGTCAGCAACGAATTAACTATCCATATTATCCAGTCGCTGCATCAGTTAGGTGTACTTATCGCGCTTGACGACTTTGGTACGGGGTATTCCAGCTTGTCTTATTTACAAGATCATCAGATAGATATATTGAAGATCGACCGGCGATTTATTAGCCAGATTGGCGCCGATACCCTTTCTTGCCATATCGTCGATCACCTGCTGAGTTTAGCTGAATGTCTGGATATCACCACTGTGGCTGAAGGGGTGGAGACAGAAGCGCAACGTGCCTATCTTTGCCAGCGCCAATCGGTTCATCTGCAGGGTTACTTATTTGGTCGACCTGAAAGCCAGGATTTATTTTTACACCAATGGTTGGGTGGGCTTCCTTTCTGAACTGGTGCATCATTTAGCCGGCATCATCAAAAGATGCATGGAAATACAAATATCATATTTACAGACACCCAAGTTGATGACCTGCTCCGTGAGTTGAAATGCCGACGGGGGAAATCAGCAGCCTTTTCAACTCATGGAGCAGGGGGAAATCAATCCTCAATAACCCGCATTGGATATCCTGCCAGTGTGCATTTAACCTTTTTAGTGTGTTTCCTTAATATCCCAATCGTTGAATCGCTACATACGGCAGACATTAGTATCTCACTTATCATCAAAGTAATATCACACCGAGAATGCTAATTTCATGATATGAAAACGTTCCATTAATAAATTTTCAGAAACCTAACACGGCATTTTTATGCTGATCAGTGAATTGATTGTTTCTGAAAAAATTAATTGCACCTCTGCCACTTATCAGATAAAAACACCCCATGCGGTAAGTTTTTTATTTTTTATTAATGATTTTATTAATGATTTTATTAATGATTTTATTAATGATTTTACTATAGATGAATGTTAACATGGGTGATAATTTACTTTACTCAATTTAATTGTTGGTATGACCATGTTTTAGATGAGTGGCACGGATTCATTATTGTAAAAAAAGTATCTAAAACCTTTAGCAGCAATCCTACTTGAGGATGACCTCGACAGGACTTGATTATTGCCATTTTTTACGAAGGAAGATGACGGGTGATAAATAATAAAAAAAACAAAAGTATAGCCTTAGGTATCGCCGATTACATCCAGTAACACTTATTGACTTTTTTTTACTTCTACCGTTAGCTATAAATATGATATTTAAATCTGTATTTTTATATAAAACCAGTTTATGATGCTGGATTGGTCATTAAAGTCGTTATATGTGATCGTTATCTGTCATTGATTGGTGTTTAATCTTTTATTCTTCCAGTGAGGTTTCAGGGGGAATGTATTGGGTAATCATACTCATGTCATTTGTTGCTTTGATGTTAAATTAACGTGTTCATTCATTATGTTCTACTGTTGTTTCTATTGTCCGGAACGACCATAGAGACTGTCGCTATGTTAATAGGAATATTTGACTGGTTATATGCGCCAAGGGTTATCGCTGCACTCTCTGGGGCGATGGTATTCATCATTACGCAAGATAACTTCATTGGTGTCAGACGGGTGTTATTGTTTTTTGTGTCTTTTTTACTCGGTTTGACATTTTCAGAGACAACAGCTTCCGTTATCAACTTCTATATCCCGAATGATATACATATAGGAAATGACCTTGGTGCCTTTGTTACCAGCGCCGTGACGGTGAAGCTTTTTGTTATCATTATGAGCAAGATAGAGAGAAAATATCTTGGAGAATAACCGCCATGTTCCAAATCATACTTCTTAATGTTAATGCCGTGATTTGCTTGGCTATTGCCGTCAGATTATTCCTGTGGCGTATCAATCATAAAATGAAAAACATTGTCGTCTCTTTTATTGCTTTTCTCATTATTACGGCGTGCGGCGCTGTCTCCATCAGGACGATGACGGGGGAGTATTACTATGCGGATTGGTCCGAGACGATCATTAACCTTTCGCTTTTCCTGTCTGTTTATATACGCAATGGCGAAATCCTTCGGTGGGGGGAGAAAAAATGAAGATAAGTTCCCGAGGTATCGCATTAATCAAAGAGTTCGAAGGTCTGCGCTTACACGCTTATCGCTGCGCCGCTGACGTCTGGACTGTCGGTTATGGCCACACGGCAGGGGTTACAAAGGGTGACATCATCACGGTCGATGAAGCCCAGACGATGCTGACAAACGATATTACCGTATTTGAACGGGCGGTCAGTCAGGCCGTCGCGGTTCCTCTGAATCAGTCGCAATACGATGCCCTGGTTTCTTTGGTTTTTAATATTGGCCAGGGGAATTTTAAACGCTCTACCTTGTTGAAAAAACTCAACAAACAGGACTATGTCGGCGCCGGGAACGAGTTTTTACGCTGGACCCGGGCCAATGGGAAGGTCCTTCCCGGACTGATTCGCCGACGCGAAGCTGAACGGGTGTTGTTTGAGAAACTGGGTGCATAACCCTTTGCGACGTACCCACAAGATGAAGATAACACCGCGTACTGAGCGGTGGCGCAACAATGAATAAATGACTGTGTACGGCCTGTCCTTCACAACGGATGGGACCATCAACGTAATGAATGAGGCAAGACATTATGTATAATATTGATGATATTCTGGAGAAAGTGAATGCTCCACGAGCACGCCTGTCAGAAGAAAACGATACAGCGGTGACGCTGACGGATTTATTCTCGCGTTCGTTTCCCGAGGTCAAAAAAATCACTGGCGACAGCCTGTCATGGGGAGAGGTCTGCTATCTGTACAGTCAGGCGCAGCACGAACAGAAAGAAAACCGGCTCACCGAATCCCGTATTCTGGCCCGGGCGAATCCCCTACTGGTGAATGCCGTTCGCCTGGGAATACGGCAGGCAGCCGGCAGTCGCAGCTATGATGACTGGTTTGGCTCCCGCGCAGACCGTTTCGCCCGCCCCGGCTCGGTGGCCTCCATGTTCTCACCGGCGGCGTATCTGACCGAGCTGTACCGTGAGGCGAAGGACCTGCATCCGGACACCTCGCTGTTCCGGCTGGACATCCGGCGTCCCGACCTGGCGGCGCTGGCCCTTAGCCAGAATAATATGGACGACGAGCTCTCCACCCTGAGCCTGTCCAATGAGCTACTGTATCGCGGTATCGGGGCAGCGGAAGGGCTTGACGACGACAGCGTCAGGGAGCTGCTCGCCGGGTATCGCCTGACCGGCCTGACCCCCTATCACTGGGCGTACGAGGCGGCCCGCCAAGCCATTCTGGTGCAGGACCCGACGCTGATGGGGTTCAGCCGTAATCCGGATGTGGCGCAGCTTATGGACCCTGCCTCCATGCTGGCCATTGAAGCCGATATTTCACCGGAGCTGTATCAGATACTGGCCGAAGAAATTACGACAGACAGTTACGAAGCACTCTGGAGTAAGAATTTTGGTGATATGCCTCCCTCCTCACTGTTATCTTATGATGCACTTGCAACATTTTATGATCTTGATTACGATGAGCTAACTTCGTTATTGTCATTAAGGCTGGACTTTTCAAATCCAAACAATGAATACTACATTAATAGTCAATTAAGTGTCGTAACTCTGAATGAAAGCACTGGTTTAATAACTATACATCATTATTTAAGAACGCTAGGCGGAGACTCACAGCAGATTAACCCTGAGCTTATACCTTATGGGGATGGAACATATCTTTATAATTTCAGCGTGGTGTCAACGATATCAGAGGATAGTTTCAAACTAGGGTCGTTAGGTTCTAACAGTAGCAATCTTTACTCTGGGGATTATCAGCTTCAAAAAGGGGTTCGCTATAGCATTCCTGTTGAAATAGATGAAGGAAAGTTAAATGATGGGATCACAATAGGATTGAGTAGGAAAGGGGGGGGATATTACTCAACAGTAAACTTCACTCTGATTGAATATGATCCTGCGATATTCATTCTTAAATTAAATAAAGTTATCCGCCTATACAAGGCCACGGGCATGACCACGGCGGAAATATATCAAATCACCAATATTCTTAATAACGGTCTCACCATTGACCATGCGGTCCTGAGTAAAATCTTCCTGGTCCGTTACCTGATGCGTCACTATCAGCTTGATGTGGCCCGGTCACTGATATTGTGCAACGGAACCATCAGTGACCAGGCGTTCAGCGGCGAAACCGGCCTGTTCACCACGCTGTTCAACACCCCACCGCTGAACGGCCAGCTGTTTTCTGCAGATGATACCCCCCTCGACTTACGCTCTGAAGCACCGGAGGATGCTTTCCGTCTCAGCGTACTGAAACGCGCATTTAACATCAGCGCCTCGGGGCTTTCCACGCTCTGGCAGTTGGCCAGCGGTGACAGCAGCGCTGGGTTTAGCTGCTCTGCTGACAATATCGCCGCACTCTACCGAGTGAAACTCCTGGCTGACATCCACGACCTATCCGCTGGTGAGCTGTCAATGTTGCTGTCCGTCTCCCCTTTCAGCGGGGTGGCCGCCGGCTCGCTGTCCGATAATGAGCTGACGCAGTTTCTGTACCAGACCACCACCTGGCTCACGGAGCAGGGCTGGACGGTCAGCGATGTGTTCCTGATGCTGACGACGCAGTACGGTACCCTGCTGACCCCCGACATTGAGAACCTGCTCGCTTCCCTGCGCAACGGACTGTCGGGCCGTGAGCTGTTCCCGGAAACGCTCCCCGGCGATGGCGCTCCCTTTATTGCCGCCGCCATGCAGCTGGACGCCACGGATACGGCGAAGGCGATGCTGACTTGGGCGGACCAGTTGAAGCCAGAGGGGCTGACGCTGACGGAATTTATTCTTTTGGTGATGAATGCCGCCCCAAATGACGAGCAGGCGGGCCAGATGGCAGGGTTCTGCCAAGCCCTGTGGCAACTGGCACTGATCATCCGCAGCACCGGCCTCAGCACGCGCGAGCTGACGCTGCTGGTCAGCCAGCCGGGACGCTTCCGCACAGGATGGCACCATCTGCCCCATGACCTGCCGGCGCTTCGCGACATTACGCGTTTTCATGCCGTCGTTAACCGCAGCGGCAGCCATGCCGGGGAGGTCCTGACCGCACTTGAGACCGGAGAACTGTCGTCAGCCCTGCTGGCCCGGGCCCTGTCACAGAATGAGCAGGATGTGACCGGCGCCTTGGCGCAGGTGAGGGGGGCCGGTGAACAGGACAACAGCGTGTTCACCTCCTGGGAAGAGGTGGACCAGGCTGAGCAGTGGCTGGACATGAGTGAGACCCTGTCCATTACGCCATCCGGTCTGGCTAGCCTGATTGCCCTGAAGTACATCAATGTGTCCGATGACAGTGCACCGTTGTACAGCCAGTGGCAGGTGGTATCCGGTCTGCTGCAGGCCGGGCTGAAAAGCAGCCAGAGCTCGGCGCTGCACGATTATCTGGAGGAGGGGACCAGCAGCGCCCTTTGTGCGTATTATCTGCGTAATCTGGCACCGAACATGGTATCCGGGCGCGATGACCTCTTCGGGTATCTGCTGCTGGATAATCAGGTGTCAGCCAAGGTAAAAACCACCCGCATTGCGGAGGCCATCGCCGGCATACGGCTGTATATCAACCGGGCCCTTAACGGAATAGAACTCAGCGCCATGGCAGAGGTGAGGGGGCGTCAGTTTTTCACTGACTGGGATACGTTCAACAAACGTTACAGCACCTGGGCGGGCGTCTCAGAGCTGGTTTACTATCCGGAAAACTACCTCGACCCGACGGTCCGTATCGGGCAGACCGGCATGATGGACACCCTGCTGCAGTCTGTCAGCCAGAGCAGTATCAACCGCGATACCGTGGAGGATGCCTTTAAAACCTATCTGACCACGTTTGAGCAGATTGCCAATCTGAACACTGTCAGCGGATATCACGATAACGCCAGCATGACGCAGGGGACTACATGGTATGTGGGTCGCAGCATCACAGATCAGACTAACTGGTACTGGCGCAGCGCCAACCACAGCAAAATCCAAGACTCAATGATGCCCGCGAATGCCTGGACCGGATGGACAAAAATTAACTGCGGAATGAATCCGTGGTCAGATCTTGTGTGCTCGGTGTTTTTCAACAGTCGCCTTTATGTCGTCTGGGTCGAAGAGAATCAGTCTGCTGATACGGAGGCAGAGAGCACGACAACCACGCAGCAGAGCTACACGCTGAAACTGTCGTTCCGGCGCTACGACGGTACATGGAGTTCCCCGGTGTCGTTCGACATTACCGGCAACATCGCATTTCCGGAAACGCAGGGCATGCATGTGACCTGTAATCCCCTGACTGAGCAGCTCTATTGCGCGTTTTACTCCGTCACCAGCAAGCCGGACTTTGATAACGCTCAGCTGATTTCTGTGGATAATGATATGACGCTAAATGTCATCTCAGATATAGGGATTTTTAAGAGCGTCAGTCACGAATTTAATACGAGCACTGAGAAATTTATTAATAATGTTTTTTCAGACCCTTCCGCTAATTATTTTGTCAGTGCAACGAGTTTAATTGATGATGTTATCCACAGCGATTTCTCACTCCTTAATTCTAAAACTACAAGTACTGTTTTTACTAATGAAGATTCCTCTCTTTTGACGCCAGAGCTTCATATTACAGCAAATGTTTCGTGTTTTGTTAGTACTGCTGGCATCGCCACTCAATCTACCATAGAAAAATTCGTTCAGGCAGGGATAGAATTTGAGGAAATTAATTTTTATGCAGGCCAGGCCGCCGGCGGATTTGACGGATTTGTGGGAGTGGATGTTTCTAATTCAAAAGTATACCAGGTCGGAAAAGAAGCAGTTGGTGTCACTGTAAAATCTTATTCCGTCACTGGCGTTAGTGGTTCTGTTGAGTTATTTATTGATTCATCAAATAAATACTTCAGCGGAATTTTGTCAGATAAAATGATAACCGCTTTAATTAGCGGCAGTACATCAAAAGTTAATTACGTGTCGTCTATTGGCTCTCAAGATTTTTGGAGTGTAAAGTCGCTCATGCCGGCACTTCAGATATATGAATTAATCGATGATATCATACTGACATCCGGCGTAAATGGGACTGAAATTAAATCCTGGCCTTCCGCTGAATGGTATAATGATAAGCTGAGTCTGCAATCCGGGAATAATCTTTTCAACACCAAATCGCTGAGTTTTACCGTTAATACCAGTGATATTGTTGAAGATGAGTTTGACGTGACGTTTACGTTCACCGCTGTCGATCAGAATAACGTCGTGCTGGCCGCCCGGACGGCCATATTAACCGTCATTCGAAACATTAATAATGACACTTCCGTTATCGCATTACGTAAAAATACGCGTGGCGCGCAGTATATTCGTTTCACTGCGGGTAACGATGTGGCGCTTATTCGCCTCAACACCCTCTTTGCCCGCCAACTGGTCGACCGGGCGAATACCGGGATTGACACCATTCTTTCCATGGAGACCCAGAGGCTTACCGAACCCGCCCTGGAAGAGGGGAGTGATGTGTTTATGGACTTCTCCGGAGCCAATGCCCTCTATTTCTGGGAGCTGTTCTATTACACGCCGATGATGGTGTTCCAGCGGTTGTTGCAGGAACAGCACTTCCCGGAAGCCACCCGCTGGCTGCAGTATGTCTGGAACCCGGCCGGGCACGTGGTAAACGGGGTGCTGCAGAATTACACCTGGAATGTCCGTCCGCTGGAGGAGGACACCGGCTGGAACGACTCGCCGCTGGACTCCATTGACCCCGATGCAATAGCCCAGTACGACCCCATGCATTACAAGGTCGCCACCTTTATGTCGTACCTCGACCTGCTGATTGCCCGCGGTGATGCCGCCTACCGGCTGCTCGAGCGGGACACCCTTAACGAGGCCCGGATGTGGTACGTCCAGGCCCTGAACCTTCTGGGCGACGAGCCCTATATTTCCTTTGACGCCGACTGGTCGGCGTTGACCCTGGGTGACGCAGCCAGCGAGGTGACGCGACGCGATTACCAGGAGGCCCTGCTGGCCGTGCGCCGGTTGGTGCCCGCTCCCGAGACACGGACGGCGAATTCCCTGACGGCACTGTTCCTCCCGCAGCAGAACGAGGTGCTCAAAGGCTACTGGCAAACCTTGGCACAGCGGCTCCATAACCTGCGCCACAACCTCTCCATTGACGGCCAGCCGCTTTCCCTGTCCGTCTACGCCACGCCGTCCGAACCGTCCGCCCTGCAGAGTGCCGTCGTCAACAGCGCGCAGGGTGCTGCAGCACTGCCGGCCGCGGTGATGCCGCTTTACAGTTTCCCGGTCATGCTGGAGAACGCCCGGGGGATGGTGAGCCTGCTGACCGGGTTCGGCAACACACTGCTCGGTATTACCGAGCGTCAGGATGCGGAGGCGCTGGCCAAACTGCTGCAGACCCAGGGCAGTGAACTGATACGCCAGGGCCTTCGCCAGCAGGATAACGTCCTCGAGGAAATCGATGCGGATATTGCCGCCCTGGAGGAGAGCCGCCGCGGCGCGCAGATGCGTTTTGAACGTTACAAAGTGTTGTACGAGGCGGACGTCAACACCGGCGAAAAACAGGCCATGGACTTGTACCTCAGTTCGTCCGTGCTGTCGGCATCAACCGCCGCGCTCTTTTTGGCCGAGGCCGCGGCCGATATGCTGCCCAATATTTACGGGCTGGCCGTCGGGGGCTCCCGCTATGGGGCACTATTTAAAGCCACCGCCATCGGCATCCAGGTGTCCTCCGATGCCACCCGCATATCAGCGGACAAAATCAGCCAGTCGGAAGTGTACCGCCGTCGCCGGGAGGAGTGGGAAATCCAGCGTGATAGTGCGCAGTCTGACGTGGCGCAGATTGATGCCCAGCTGGCGGCCATGGCAGTGCGCCGGGAAGGGGCTGAGCTGCAGAAAACTTACCTTGAGACCCAGCAGACCCAGGCACAGGCGCAGTTGGCATTCCTGCAGAGTAAGTTCAACAATACGGCTCTGTACAGCTGGCTGCGGGGCAGGTTGTCCGCCATTTATTACCAGTTCTATGACCTGGCAGTATCCCGCTGCCTGATGGCGCAACAGGCCTGGCAGTGGGATAAATTCGAGACTAGGTCGTTTATCCAGCCGGGGGCCTGGATGGGGGCAAATGCCGGTCTGCTGGCCGGGGAAACCCTGATGCTGAATCTGGCGCAGATGGAGCAGGCCTGGCTGACGGGGGATGAGCGGGCAATAGAGGTGACGCGGACGGTCTGCCTGTCGGAGGTCTATACCAGCCTCGCGGAGGATGCGGCATTCTCTCTGGCCGACAAGGTGGTGGAACTGG
Organism: Serratia entomophila; assembly: GCF_021462285.1. Lineage (NCBI taxonomy): Bacteria > Pseudomonadati > Pseudomonadota > Gammaproteobacteria > Enterobacterales > Yersiniaceae > Serratia > Serratia entomophila. The sequence goes on along the minus strand of NZ_CP082788.1, from coordinate 100,426 downwards.
TCAGTAACGGTTCGGGCAGTGCGGGTACGAAAAGCAACGGATTACAGATGGATCAACAGCAACTCGAGGCCACCCTGAAACTGGCTGACCTCGGTATCGGCAACGATTACCCGGTCTCCCTTGGCACCATGAGGCGCATCAAACAAATAAGCGTCACGCTCCCGGCGCTGGTCGGCCCCTATCAGGACGTCCGTGCGGTTCTCAGCTACGGCGGAAGTATGGTCATGCCCCGGGGTTGCAGCGCGCTGGCGGTCTCACACGGAATGAACGACAGCGGCCAATTCCAACTGGATTTCAATGACCCGCGTTACCTGCCGTTTGAAGGACTTCCAGTTGATGACACAGGGACCCTGACACTGAGCTTCCCGGATGCTGACGGCAAACAACAGGCGATGCTCCTCAGTCTGAGCGACATCATCCTGCATATCCGTTACACCATTATCAGCTGATAGGTATCAACATAGCGCAGGCCCCCGAACGAGGGCCTGCGAGGAGACTGAGCATGCAAAATCATCAAGACATGGCCATTACTGCCCCCACGTTGCCTTCCGGGGGCGGTGCGGTCACCGGGCTCAAGGGTGATATCGCGGCGGCAGGGCCGGATGGTGCGGCGACCCTGAGTATTCCCTTGCCGGTTAGCCCCGGTCGGGGTTACGCCCCCACTGGGGCACTTAATTATCACAGCCGGTCGGGGAACGGCCCCTTTGGCATTGGCTGGGGTATCGGCGGTGCTGCTGTCCAGCGTCGTACGCGCAACGGAGCACCTACCTACGATGATACTGATGAATTCACCGGTCCGGACGGTGAGGTGCTGGTGCCGGCACTCACGGCTGCTGGCACCCAAGAAGCACGGCAGGCCACCTCACTACTGGGGATAAACCCAGGCGGAAGCTTCAACGTTCAGGTTTACCGTTCACGTACGGAGGGTAGTCTCAGCCGCCTTGAGCGTTGGCTGCCCGCCGACGAGACAGAAACGGAATTTTGGGTGTTATATACCCCTGACGGACAGGTGGCTCTGCTGGGCCGAAATGCGCAGGCTCGCATCAGCAACCCCACAGCCCCAACACAGACGGCGGTTTGGCTGATGGAGTCCTCGGTATCACTTACCGGCGAACAGATGTATTACCAATACCGTGCGGAAGATGATGACGGTTGTGACGAGGCGGAGCGCGACGCGCACCCGCAGGCCGGCGCCCAACGTTATCCGGTGGCGGTCTGGTATGGTAACCGTCAGGCGGCTCGGACGCTACCGGCGCTGGTGTCGACACCATCAATGGATAGCTGGCTGTTTATCCTGGTGTTTGATTATGGTGAGCGTAGCTCGGTGCTGTCTGAAGCGCCGGCCTGGCAAACACCAGGAAGTGGGGAGTGGCTGTGTCGTCAGGATTGTTTTTCCGGGTATGAGTTTGGTTTTAACCTGCGGACTCGCCGCCTGTGCCGTCAGGTTTTGATGTTCCATTACCTAGGTGTTCTGGCGGGGAGTTCGGGAGCGAATGATGCGCCAGCATTGATTTCTCGCCTGTTGCTGGACTACAGGGAAAGTCCTTCACTCAGTCTGCTCGAGAACGTGCACCAGGTGGCTTATGAGTCGGACGGGACGTCTTGTGCCTTGCCGGCACTGGCATTGGGGTGGCAAACCTTTACCCCGCCGACATTGTCGGCATGGCAGACGCGTGACGATATGGGCAAGTTGAGTTTGCTTCAACCCTATCAGCTTGTAGACCTTAACGGCGAAGGTGTGGTGGGTATCCTGTATCAGGACAGCGGTGCCTGGTGGTACCGTGAACCGGTACGCCAGTCGGGGGATGATCCGGATGCTGTGACCTGGGGGGCGGCTGCGGCCCTGCCGACAATGCCCGCTTTGCATAACAGCGGCATCCTGGCGGATCTTAATGGGGATGGTCGGCTGGAGTGGGTCGTTACCGCCCCCGGTGTGGCGGGGATGTATGATCGCACCCCCGGCCGCGACTGGTTGCATTTCACCCCCCTGTCAGCCTTGCCCGTAGAATATGCGCATCCAAAAGCAGTGCTCGCCGATATCCTGGGGGCTGGGTTAACGGACATGGTGCTTATCGGGCCGCGCAGTGTTCGCCTCTATTCCGGCAAAAACGATGGTTGGAATAAAGGGGAGACCGTGCAGCAAACGGAAAGACTCACTCTGCCGGTCCCGGGGGTTGACCCACGTACCCTCGTGGCGTTCAGTGATATGGCTGGCAGTGGACAGCAGCATTTGACGGAGGTGCGTGCTAATGGAGTACGTTACTGGCCAAACCTGGGGCACGGTCGTTTCGGTCAGCCGGTGAATATTCCCGGTTTTAGCCAGTCAGTGACTACGTTTAACCCTGACCAGATATTGCTGGCCGATACCGACGGTTCCGGTACCACGGACCTGATTTATGCGATGAGTGACCGGTTAGTCATTTATTTCAACCAGAGTGGTAATTATTTCGCCGAGCCGCATACGCTGCTCTTGCCGAAAGGTGTGCGCTATGATCGCACCTGCAGTCTGCAAGTGGCGGATATCCAGGGGCTGGGGGTGCCTAGCCTGTTACTGACGGTCCCCCATGTCGCGCCTCATCACTGGGTGTGCCATTTATCGGCAGACAAACCCTGGTTGTTGAATGGCATGAACAACAATATGGGGGCCCGGCATGCACTGCACTATCGCAGTTCGGTGCAGTTCTGGCTGGATGAGAAAGCCGAGGCACTGGCGGCAGGCAGTTCCCCTGCCTGCTACCTGCCATTTACATTGCATACCCTGTGGCGTTCGGTGGTGCAGGATGAGATCACCGGTAACCGTCTGGTCAGCGACGTGCTTTATCGCCACGGCGTCTGGGACGGGCAGGAACGCGAGTTTCGGGGGTTTGGTTTTGTTGAGATCAGGGATACCGATACCTTGGCAAGCCAGGGTACGGCGACGGAACTGAGTATGCCTTCTGTGAGCCGGAACTGGTATGCCACCGGGGTACCGGCAGTAGACGAGCGTCTGCCGGAGACGTATTGGCAAAACGATGCCGCCGCTTTTGCCGATTTCGCGACCCGTTTCACTGTCGGTTCAGGAGAGGATGAGCAGACATATACTCCGGACGACAGCAAGACATTCTGGTTGCAGCGAGCCCTGAAAGGCATCCTGCTGCGCAGTGAGTTATACGGTGCCGATGGCAGCAGCCAGGCCGATATCCCTTACAGCGTCACTGAGTCTCGCCCGCAGGTACGGCTAGTTGAAGCGAATGGAGACTACCCGGTGGTGTGGCCGATGGGCGCGGAAAGCCGTACGTCAGTTTATGAACGGTACCACAATGATCCTCAATGCCAACAGCAGGCGGTACTCCTCAGTGATGAATACGGTTTCCCACTGCGTCAGGTCAGTGTCAATTATCCACGACGCCCTCCGTCGGCGGACAATCCATATCCGGCGTCCTTACCGGCGACGCTGTTCGCCAACAGTTATGACGAGCAGCAGCAGATATTACGCCTGGGGTTGCAACAGAGCAGTGCACATCACCTTGTTTCACTGTCTGAGGGGCATTGGTTGTTGGGGTTGGCGGAGGCGTCGCGGGACGATGTATTCACGTACTCTGCGGACAACGTGCCGGAAGGGGGTCTGACGCTGGAACACCTGTTGGCGCCCGAAAGCCTGGTCTCGGATAGTCAGGTCGGTACGCTGGCGGGTCAGCAGCAAGTCTGGTATCTGGATTCACAAGACGTTGCCACCGTCGCTGCTCCGCCACTCCCCCCCAAGGTAGCTTTTATCGAAACGGCCGTGCTGGATGAGGGTATGGTCAGTTCACTGGCTGCCTACATTGTGGATGAACATCTCGAGCAAGCCGGTTACCGGCAATCCGGATACCTTTTCCCTCGAGGCAGGGAAGCAGAACAGGCATTGTGGACCCAGTGTCAGGGATATGTTACCTATGCCGGCGCAGAGCATTTCTGGCTACCGCTATCCTTTCGGGACAGTATGTTGACCGGCCCAGTTACCGTGACGCGTGACGCGTACGACTGCGTCATCACGCAGTGGCAGGATGCCGCAGGGATTGTCACCACAGCCGACTATGACTGGCGCTTCCTGACGCCCGTCCGGGTGACGGACCCCAATGATAATCTGCAGTCCGTCACTCTGGATGCTCTGGGCCGGGTGACCACCCTGCGATTCTGGGGCACGGAGAATGGTATTGCCACCGGTTACAGTGATGCCACGTTGTCCGTTCCGGACGGCGCAGCAGCCGCTCTGGCGTTGACGGCGCCCCTACCAGTAGCACAGTGTCTGGTGTATGTCACGGACAGTTGGGGAGATGACGACAATGAGAAAATGCCCCCGCACGTGGTCGTGCTGGCTACCGATCGCTATGACAGTGATACCGGACAGCAGGTCCGCCAACAGGTGACATTCAGTGACGGTTTTGGGCGTGAGTTGCAATCGGCAACCCGGCAGGCCGAGGGCAACGCCTGGCAACGAGGACGCGACGGCAAACTGGTGACGGCCAGTGACGGATTGCCGGTCACTGTAGCAACGAATTTCCGCTGGGCGGTCACCGGGAGGGCGGAGTATGACAATAAAGGTCTGCCTGTTCGGGTTTATCAGCCGTATTTTCTGGACAGTTGGCAATATGTCAGTGATGACAGTGCCCGCCAGGACCTGTATGCCGACACGCACTTTTACGATCCGACGGCACGGGAATGGCAGGTTATTACGGCAAAAGGTGAACGGCGACAGGTGCTGTATACCCCGTGGTTTGTGGTCAGTGAAGACGAGAATGATACCGTTGGGCTAAACGACGCATCCTGACTGGGAAGGAGGGGGGGACGGTGATGAGTCCGTCGCCCCTGACAGGCGCTGCCCTGATGGAGACAAAGATGAAAATACACTATCAGGTTGCGGCGGTTGTGCTGACAGGTGTTATGGTTTGGGGGCTTTCCCATTGGCGTTACACCGTCGGTTACCACGCGGCAGATACTCAATGGCAACAACGCCAGGCCGAACAGGAAAGGGCCGATGCGTTGGCCCTCCTGGCAGCAGAAACCCGGGAAAGAAAGTGGGAGCAGCAACGACAGACTGACATGAACAAGGTGGCTATACATGCTGAAGAAGAACTGGCTGCTGCGCGTGACGCTGCCGCTGATGCTCAGCGCACTGGTCAGCGCCTGCAGCACACCGTTACCACCCTCCAGCGGCAACTTGCCAGTCGTGAAACCCGCCGCCTTTCCGCAGCTACCGCTATCGGTACAGACGACCTCGGAGGCCAACCCGGCGTTTTGTTTGCCGAACTGTTCCGCCGCGCTGACCAGAGAGCGGGAGAGCTGGCAGCGTATGCTGACAGGACCAGAGTGAAATGGCAGGCCTGCGGGCGCGCCTATCAGGCGGCTACGCACGAAGCAGAAAAATAAGGCGATTTAGCCGTTAAGGAAAAGTGACGGTGTTTTCGCGATTAATATTAACAGGAGATCACATGAGCACATCCTTGTTCAGTAGCACCCCGTCGGTCGCGGTGCTCGACAACCGCGGCCTGTTGGTGCGGGAGCTGCAGTACTACCGCCATCCGGATACACCGGAGGAGACGGACGAGCGTATCACCTGCCATCAGCACGATGAGCGCGGCAGCTTGTCACAAAGCGCCGACCCGCGGTTACACGCGGCCGGTCTGACAAATTTCACGTACCTGAATAGCCTGACCGGGACAGTACTGCAGAGCGTCAGCGCCGATGCCGGTACGTCGCTGGAACTGAGCGATGCCGCCGGGCGGGCGTTTCTGGCCGTCACCGGGGCTGGGACGGAAGACGCGGTCACCCGCACCTGGCAATATGAAGACGATACCCTGCCGGGCCGCCCGCTGAGCATCACCGAGCAGGTTACCGGTGAAGCCGCCCAAATTACGGAACGCTTCGTGTACGCTGGCAATACGGATGCCGAGAAGATTCTCAATCTGGCTGGCCAGTGTGTCAGTCATTACGATACCGCCGGACTGGTGCAGACGGACAGCATCGCCCTGAGCGGCGTGCCGCTCGCCGTCACGCGGCAGTTGCTGCCCGACGCGGCGGGGGCCAACTGGATGGGTGAGGATGCCTCGGCCTGGAATGACCTGCTGGATGGGGAGACGTTCTTCACCCAGACCCACGCTGATGCGACCGGCGCCGTCCTGAGCATCACCGATGCAAAAGGTAATCTGCAGCGTGTGGCATATGATGTGGCTGGGCTGCTATCGGGCAGTTGGTTGACGCTGAAGGACGGCACGGAGCAGGTCATCGTGGCCTCCCTGACGTACTCGGCCGCCGGGAAAAAGTTGCGTGAAGAACACGGCAACGGCGTGGTAACCTCGTATATTTACGAGCCGGAAACACAGCGCCTGACGGGGATTAAAACGGAACGTCCGTCTGGGCACGTTGCCGGAGCAAAAGTGCTGCAGGACCTGCGCTATACGTATGACCCGGTAGGCAACGTACTCAGCGTCAATAACGATGCGGAAGAGACCCGCTTCTGGCGTAACCAGAAAGTGGTACCGGAGAATACGTACATCTACGACAGCCTGTACCAGCTGGTCAGCGCCACAGGGCGTGAGATGGCCAATGCCGGCCAGCAGGGCAACGACTTACCATCCGCTACAGCCCCCCTTCCTACAGACAGCTCTGCCTACACCAATTACACGCGCACCTACCGTTATGACCGTGGTGGCAACCTGACGCAGATGCGCCACAGTGCCCCTGCCACGAACAATAATTATACGACAGACATCACGGTTAGTGACCGCAGCAATAGGGCGGTACTGAGCACGTTGGCGGAAGTGCCGTCAGATGTTGATATGCTGTTCAGTGCAGGAGGTCACCAGAAGCACCTGCAGCCGGGGCAAGCACTGGTGTGGACGCCACGTGGAGAACTGCAAAAGGTGACACCGGTGGTGCGTGATGGGGGGGCGGACGACAGCGAAAGCTATCGGTATGATGCGGGCAGTCAGCGTATTATCAAAACCGGCACGCGGCAAACTGGCAACAACGTTCAGACACAGCGGGTAGTGTACCTGCCGGGGCTGGAGTTACGTATCATGGCAAATGGCGTGACGGAAAAAGAAAGCCTGCAGGTTATTACGGTGGGCGAGGCTGGGCGGGCACAAGTGCGCGTATTGCACTGGGAGATCGGCAAGCCGGATGACCTCGATGAGGACTCGGTGCGTTACAGTTACGATAACCTGGTGGGCAGCAGCCAGCTGGAGCTGGACAGAGAGGGTTACCTTATCAGTGAGGAGGAGTTCTACCCGTATGGCGGAACGGCTGTTCTGACGGCGCGAAGTGAGGTTGAGGCTGACTACAAAACTATCCGATACTCAGGCAAGGAGCGTGACGCGACGGGGCTGGATTATTACGGTTATCGGTATTACCAGCCATGGGCAGGGCGCTGGCTCTCCACGGACCCGGCAGGCACGGTGGACGGGCTGAACCTGTTCCGCATGGTGCGGAATAATCCCGTCACGCTGTTTGACAGCAACGGGCGGATCAGTACTGGTCAGGAGGCCAGACGATTAGTGGGGGAAGCATTTGTTCATCCGTTACACATGCCTGTTTTTGAAAGAATTTCTGTAGAGAGAAAGATTTCAATGAGCGTAAGGGAAGCTGGCATTTATACTATTTCAGCGCTGGGTGAAGGTGCAGCAGCAAAAGGCCATAATATTCTAGAGAAAACCATTAAACCCGGTTCCCTGAAGGCTATCTATGGTGATAAAGCTGAGTCAATTCTTGGACTGGCAAAACGTAGCGGTCTCGTTGGCCGAGTAGGACAGTGGGATGCATCAGGTGTACGTGGAATTTATGCGCACAACAGACCGGGTGGTGAGGATTTGGTTTATCCTGTCAGCCTGCAGAATACTTCTGCCAATGAAATTGTTAATGCATGGATAAAATTTAAAATCATCACGCCCTACACCGGGGATTATGACATGCACGATATTATTAAATTCTCTGATGGGAAAGGGCATGTGCCTACAGCGGAAAGTAGTGAGGAAAGAGGAGTAAAAGATCTAATTAATAAAGGTGTTGCGGAGGTCGATCCTTCCAGACCCTTTGAGTATACAGCGATGAATGTTATTCGCCATGGACCACAGGTGAACTTTGTTCCCTATATGTGGGAACATGAGCACGATAAAGTCGTTAATGATAATGGTTATCTGGGGGTGGTAGCTAGCCCGGGGCCGTTCCCGGTAGCGATGGTACATCAGGGGGAATGGACTGTTTTTGACAACAGTGAAGAACTGTTTAATTTCTATAAATCTACAAATACACCTCTTCCTGAACACTGGTCCCAAGATTTTATGGACAGAGGGAAAGGAATAGTCGCAACTCCTCGGCATGCTGAACTTCTTGATAAACGACGAGTCATGTACTAATCGTAACGATTTCCTGCCTTACCCAAAGTATACAGCCCGGTGAGACATTTTCTCTGTCTCATTTGGGTTGTTTTTGTCTCATCTGCATGTTATGTCTTCCCTCATCTAAAGTCTAACGAGACATTTTTAGCAAAATGGCACTTTACGGTTATGTTCGCGTTTCAACCGACGGTCCGGATTTTACTCTGTAAATACAGACACTTCGCGCAGCCTGCTGCGAAATTATCCGTGCGAAAAAAGCCAGCGGCAGCAGCCGGGATGGACGAAATGAACTGCAGCTTCTGCTGGCTTTTTTGCGGCCAGGCAACATGCTGATGGTTACGTGAGTTGATCGGCTGCCACCAAAAAGTCCGGAGCGTGCGGCCCAGATCGCCGCAATAATACTGCTGTATGGTATTTCCATCACCACTGTATATCGCACACTCTGGGCCTTCCAGAAACCCCATACCGCACACCGGTGTGATCGCTGGAAGCCCCGGGCATTACCGCCGTCTGTACTCGAACACTATTGTGGACTTGATGGTTAGGAGATTGAATCGACCATTTTTGAGATCCCTAACCATAGATCGTAGAGTTGCACACTCCCAGATGGCGTGGCTTAGCGAGCGATTATGCTTAAAAATTCATGTTTTGCTGTGTTTTTAATCCAAAACCTGCTTTTCAGGCGCACTTATCCAGCTACGGGGTCTGAAGCCATCGTTTTTTTGCCGTACGATGTAGCCTGTCAGAGAGCATTTTTGTGGCGTGCTCGCCCGCTACGGTACCGGCGGCAAAACGCAGCCGGCCTTTGCAGAGGATGCACTGGTACGGATCGGTGCCCAGGAAGCCTTTCATCAGCACCGCGAACCCGGGCCGTTTCGGTTTCTCCCGTACCGTCATCTCCAGCGCGTCGTAAACCTTCGGCAGCAGCGTGCCCGTTTGCGGTTGGCCAGAAAACCATAGTAACGCACCATTTTAAAATGCCGTGCAGGGATATGGCTGACGTAACGCTGCAGCATCTCCTCCTGGCTGATTTTCTGGCGTTTGTGCTGCTGCGTACGGTGATCGTAATACTGATGCACCACGGCCCCGCCGCGGTAGTGGCGTAGCTGAGAAGCCGCCACCGGCGGGCGCTTCAGGTACCGGGCCAGGTATTTCACGCTGCGCCAGGCGCCGCGGGTCTTTTTGGCAAAATTCACTTTCCAGGGGCGGCGGTATTGCGCATGCAGGGTCTTCGTTGCGGATATGGCCGAGACCCGGCAGGGCGCCAGGATTGATGCGCAGCAGGTGAACGACGGCATTGCGCCAGATGGCTTCCACCTCTTTCTTTTTAAAGAACAGCTGCCGCCAGACGTGGTGTTTGACGTCAAGACCGCCGCGGGTAACGGAGACGTGGATATGCGGATGTTGATTGAGCTGCCGGCCTTAGGTGTGGAGCGCGCAAAAAATGCCGGCCTCGATGCCCTGCCGGCGTGCCCAGCGGAGCATGGCGCGGGTGGCGCAGCGGAACAGGTCGTTGAGCAGGGGCCAGTTGTTATTGAAGAACGGCCATAGCAGGTGGGGCATGGTGAACGTGATGTGCTGCCAGTCGCAGTCGGGCAGGATGTGCTGCTGCTCGGCAATCCACTGCTCGGTGGCCTTGAGGCCACAACTGCTGCAGGCCTTGGATTTGCAGCTCTGACAGAAGAAGCGGGCATGGGGACAGTCGGATGAGGCGCAACAGTAACGGCGAACGCCCATGCCGCAGGCAAGCATGCGTTCGACGGCGAGTTTGGTCCAGTCGCTGAGGGTGTCGCCGTGTTTGTCGAGATAGCGGCTCCAGCCATCATCGTGCTGGAACAACAGCTTTGCGGGGCGCGGAATATACATGGTGCAAAGTCTACAGTGGGTCAGCGGGCAGGGAAAGGGTATCGGCGCCAGCCGGCTCACGCCACAGTCGTGCTCATTTTATGCGGGTGTCAACGCGGCGGTGGTGCATGCACCACCGTGAGGGTCTTGGTGCGATCAACCAGCGTCGGCGTTGATGTGAGTCTGGGTCTAAAGAAGGTTGAGGCAGCAGCACTGCCGTGCTCGCCCCATAGGGGCGCTACGTTCAGTAACATTAGAGGTTTAGTCATGGTTTACAGACTGATAGGCACTTATGGCAACGTTGTTTATTGATTTACTTATCAAACCGCGTAAAAGATTCAGACTCAAAACAACCATTCAGGATACTTTGACTCAGCAATTAGTGCGATACGTGCAGCATCACTACATCCGACAAACGGGTTGGGAACTCTATAAATACGGTCGCAGTTGGGGGAATTTATGCCATGTCGTTCCGAGTCCATTTATCGCTTGGCTAGAAACGCACCAAGATAACCCTCGAGCTGCCGAAATAGTTGAGAGTTGTAAGGTATACCTAAGTTCTGAAGAGGGGGTTGTTGACCCTTCTATTGCCGTATACATCCCTCTCAGTTGGTTATGTATCATCATCCCGCCAATGGGTGAAGCGTTGCGTGAACACTTGCAAACACGGATTGGCACCGTTCTATCTGATCCATTACCAGTGAGTGTTACCACTCTTAAACCTTCTGATTATTATCTGCTGTGTGAAGGTCGAGCCATTCCCAACGTTTGGCAGCACCATTTCGAACTGTGCATGAGAAATAGCATGCCATTTATTGTGCTATGGCACTTTCCTCCTAAACAAGCTCGTTTTGTTACTCGATATGACATTTTATTTTCCTGGGAGCCCTTGGTAAAAAGTCACCTACATGTATTCGAAAACCTTGAATACCCTGACATAGCAAAGATAATCACCAAGCGAATTGCTCTGTTATTGAAACAAAGACGTCACCTGGATGGGTTCAAACGAGTCACTCTGCAAAATGTGCGTAAGCGTGCAACGAGTACCGTCTGGTGATTTTCTGACTCATCCGACAAAGTAGTTCCCACCAAATAGTAGTGGGAACCAAAATGTCAGATATACATAAAAATGTTGTCGCCGGCAGACGAAAAGGCTGTCGAAATTATCCCCCAGAATTTAAGCAGCGGCTTGTTGTTGCCTCCTATGAGCCCGGTGTCTCTGTCTCAAAATTGGCGCTGGAGAACGGTATCAACGCCAATTTATTGTTTAAATGGCGTCAACACTGGCGGCTGGGGAAAATCCCGTTACCGATATCACCTGAAGCGGATATGCCCCTACTGCTTCCGATTACATTTGATGCCGAAACCCAACCTACTAATCAACTACCATTACCCCCTGCTGAGCTGACAGCGCTTCCGCTATCCTGTGAGATAACGTTCCGGAGCGGGACACTTCGCCTGGATGGCTCCGTCAGCGAAAACATGCTGGCGATGCTGATACAGGAGCTCAAGCGATGATCCCGCTTCCGGCGAGTACAAAAATCTGGTTGGTTGCCGGTATCACCGATATGCGCAACGGCCTCAATGGCCTGGCAGCCAAAGTGCAAACTGCGCTGAAAGACGATCCGCTGTCCGGTCACGTCTTTATCTTCCGGGGACGCAGTGGTAACCAGCTAAAACTCCTCTGGTTCACCGGTGATGGGCTGTGTCTGCTGACCAAACGGCTGGATCGAGGTTGTTTTGCCTGGCCATCAGCCCGCGATGCTGATGGAAGGCATCGACTGGCGTCAGCCCAAAAGGCTGCTTAACTCGCTGACTATGTTGTAAAAAAAACATGGCCCTATTTATAAGGTGGTGATGTGTAAGGAACAAACTGACCGCCTTCTGGCATTAGAAGAACAACTGGCCCTGCACGAACGTAAAATATCAGTGCTCACCGCCCAGCTCGATAAGCTTCGACGGATGAAGTTCGGTCGCAGCTCAGAGAAACGCGCACGTCAAATTGCGACGTTGGAAGCTGAACTGGTCGCCCTTGAACAGAGCAGCGACGAGGTCGCGGGGCGGGTCAGCGACCCGGCCGTGCCGCGCGCCCTGCGGCAGACCCGCACGCGAAAACCCTTCCTAGAGTCACTCCCCCGTGAAGTAAACCACCTGTTGCCGGCGGAAAAAAGCTGCCCGGACTGCGGCGGGGCGCTGTCGTACCTGGGAGAAGATACGGCGGAGCAGCTTGAGCTGATACGCTGCGCCTTCAAGGTCATCCGTACTGAACGTGAAAAACATGCTTGCACGCAATGTGACCGTATCGTTCAGGCACTCGCGCCATCGCGTCCGATAGAGCGCGGTATCGCCGGGCCCGGCCTGCTGGCCCGTTTAATGGCGGCAAAATATCTCGAGCACGCGCCGCTTTATCGCCAGTCTGAAATCTATGCCCGCCAGGGCGTGGAGCTGAGTCGTTCGGTGCTGGCCGGCTGGGTAGAAGCTTGCTGCCGTCTGATGGCTCCGCTGGAAGAGGCCTTACGTCATTACGTCCTGAGATGTGGAAAAGTGCACGCTGACGATACGCCCATGCCGGTTCTGCTGCCGGGGAATAAGAAGACCAAAACTGGGCGGCTGTGGGTGTATGTGCGGGATGACCGCCACGCCGGATCACTGCAACCGCCGGCGGTCTGGTTCGGCTACTCTCCGGACAGAAAGGGATGCCACCCGCAGGCGCACTTGTCTGACTTTAGCGGGGTCCTGCAGGCGGACGCGGACGCAGGGTTCAACGAACTGTATAAACCCGATCGTGAGGCCGGAACGATCACGGAGGCGGCGTGCTGGGCGCACGCCCGACGGAAAATCACGACGTACACGTCCGCACGCCGTCGGCGACAACCGAAGAAGCCCTGCACCGCATCGGCGAGCTGTACGTCATCGAAGGTGAGATCCGTGGGCAGCCTGCCGCGTTGCGGCTTGAGGAAAGGCAGCGCCGGTCGAAGCCGTTGCCTGTTGAGCTCAAGGGCTGGCTGCGCGAAAAAGTGAAGACGCTGTCGAGGCACTCAGAAACGGCGAAAGCGTTCAACTACGCGCTGAACCAGTGGGCGGCGTTGGCGTACTACCGCGATGATGGGTGGGCAGAAGCGGATAATAATCTGGCGGAGAATGCGCTGCGAACGGTGAGCCTCGGTCGCAAGAACTACCTGTTCTTCGGCTCCGACCTGGGTGGAGAGCGCGGTGCGCTGTTGTATAGCCTGCTCGGGAGCTGCAAGTTGAACAATGTGGATCCGGAAGCTTATCTGCGGCATGTGCTGACGGTTATTGCAGACTGGCCATCAAACCGGGTGCATGAACTGTTACCCTGGAATATCGATATCCCTTCCGAGAAATGATCAATACGGCCTTCGGCTGACGCTTACAAATGTGCTGGGTGAAGGGCAAATCAACATTCTTAAACTGAGTTTTGAGGCAGCCGAACAGCTGACGTTAGACTTGGTGAAAATGATCCAGCAGATGATCGATGAAATAGAGCTAAAGATTAAAAAAAGACGATAAGGATGCCTTGAAAGGCTCGGGTATGGGAAATAGCAAAATTTACAACAAACGTGAGTAGATGATTTGCTCCTTCGGCACCGCAAATTCCTCCAGGCTGAAGTCTGGTACCGCAGGAAAGTATGTGTTCGCAAGCGAGTTTGGTCCAGTTCCAGGTGATATCGCCATGTTGTTGAGAAACCGGCACTAGCCATTGTCATGCTGGTGCCGCAACTTTGCATGTAGTGAATATATATGATGCAGACGGCATTGATGTGATGCGGGGTCTTAAAGACGGTTGAGGCAGCAATACTGCCGTGCGCGCTACCTCGACTGCATTACAGGTGAATTATATAATTATTATTAATTGATTTCTATTGATATTTGTTTTTGTTTTGGTGTTTAAATCTTACTTTTTAAGATTTATTGGTTTTAAATTTTAATTTATTTTGTTTTGTTGCTTTTTTACTATTATTTGGTCTGTTGATGCTGCTGAATTAAAGGGTGGTGATGATCTATTAAACTTACATTGTAAACTTTAATGATATAATATTCTAGTTTTTATTTATTTTCTGGTTTATTGTTTTGTTATTTTATTTTTTTATCGATTGTTGAGTGGTGTTGATTGTTGATGTTCATGAATTATCCTGATCATGTTGCTTAAGAATATACATTCTCTTTGTTGAGTTTTTGGCGGAGCTTCGCCTTACACCAGTTTCTTATAGTTTAATTATTGGTGAATCGTAATGAAAAAAAAATGGTATTTGATTAGATGTAATTACGGGAAAATTGACTTAGGGCAAAAAAGCTTGGAGGCTATGGGTGTTGAGTGTTTCTGCCCAAGATTAAGTCCGGCTGAGTTGAAGGTTTTATTTGACAATAAAAAAAATTTTTCAAAAGGATGGTGTATTTTCCCTCCTTACCTTTTTGTGAGGTTTGACATTGATCACATTCCAATATCAAAAATTCAACATGCCATCGGTGTAAAAGGATTTGTCAGGTTTGGTGGGGGGATAAATTCAATACCCGATATTGTTATCGGAAAAATAATGAAAAATGATTACTTGTCAGGGATTGATAAAGATGTAATTAAATTAATAAGATGTGAAAATAAAGTCTTGCGGGTTGATACTTTATTGTCAATGATAGAGAGCGAGCTAGGGAAAACAATCATTAGGAATAAGCTTGTATAAAACGTTAATAATCCTTGAGTTAATGTGATTTAACAGATTGTAAAAAACACATTGCCATCCATTTTTTGTTAATTCAGGGGTTTTAATTGCGTCAATTTTAATTGGCTATGGGGACATTGTGAACCATTATTCTGGCTTTCTTGATATGACTATAGACTGGTTAAAATTATATATATCTTCGGTCTATGCTGCTTTAAGTGCACTGAGTGTTTCTGCATTGACGAGTTTGAAAGATAATAAAGAAATTAAAGAGGTTGTTACTTCAATGCTCGCGTGTGGTATTCTTGCCCTGTCTTTTTCTGGCATGTTAGAGCATTTTGGACTACCTCCGAACAGTGCTGGCATCGTCGGTGGTGTTATTGGGCTACTTGGCGTGGATAGAATCCGATATATGGTTTCTTCTAAATTCAACTCCAAGACAAAGAAAGAATGAAAAAAGTTGATGTTATCATCTAATGAATAGGATTAAAATATTCATTTATTTAAATTGTTTTGTTCCGGATGTGTTTGATCTTAAAGCTTTACCTTCCGTACTGCTTAATCGTTCGATAGTTTGGAAACTCAATTTCCCTTTTTTTAGCTTTCTAACCTTGTACAGTAGCGGATTACAATCCCGGATTGCGGGGTATAGCGATAGGTTGTGTGTAAAAATACTGACTTTGACTTGTTTTTAATCTAAAACACCTTTTTCAGCTACATTGAGCCAATGCTGGCATCTGGAGCCATCGTTTTTTGCCAGTTAGTGAAGTCTGTCAGACAACCGTTTTATGGTGTGCTCGCCCGCCTGAGCGCTGGCAAACGCAACCGATTGCCACACAAGATACATTGGTACGGATCTGTGCCCAGGAAGCCTTTCATCAGCACCGCAAACCCTGCCCATTTGGGGTTCTCTCGAACCGTCATCTACCGCAGTTAGTAGACCTTCGGTAGTAGCGTGCCGCAGTAACGCACCATCTTAAAATGTCAGGCTGGGATATGGCTGACATAGCGCTGCAGTATGTCCTCTTGATGGATTTTTTGACGTTTGTGCTGTTGTGCCCTGTGATCGTAATACGGATGGACCATGGCGCTGCCGCGATAATGTCGTAGCTGCAAGACCGCGACAGACGGGCTCGGATAAAACAGGGAAACAGGTCGTGGAGTAGCGGCCTGTTGTTGTTGACGAACGGCCAGAGGTAGCGGTCATGGGTACGCAGTCCTATCAGGCGTAGCCGTAGCGGCGTGCGCCTATGAAGCAGGTGCCGCAGGTAATAATGCGCTCGTTGCGAGTTTGGTCCAGTCGTTGAGGGTATCGCCATGTTTATTGTCATGCTGGAA
This sequence comes from Serratia entomophila, assembly GCF_021462285.1. Lineage (NCBI taxonomy): Bacteria > Pseudomonadati > Pseudomonadota > Gammaproteobacteria > Enterobacterales > Yersiniaceae > Serratia > Serratia entomophila. The sequence goes on along the minus strand of NZ_CP082788.1, from coordinate 84,210 downwards.
CAGCAGCTTTGCTGGGGCGGGTAATATCCATGAGGCAAAGTCTAATGACAGGAGACAGGAAAAGGGCGTGGCGCGAGCCGGCTCACGTCATAGAGGGGTTAATTTATGCGCGGGGGTGTGGATGGCGCCACAGCAAGTGCGGTAGGATCATCAACTGGCGCTGGCGTACTTGCACTCCATCTGGTGTAGGTTCCGCTGCTGACCAAACGTACGGCTAACGATGTCTGCTGCTTTACCCCCAGCGCATCAATCGAGATACATGGCCCAACGTTAGTGCGATTTAGGCCGCAGAACAACCGTGCTTGTATCGATGTATATAATATGCATATTTTAATAACCATGATCACTACCATTTTAATTGAAAGCTTTTCCCGATTGTTATTGTTTTTTTGATAGCCCATAACTATGAATTGGATTGGTAACGATCGTTACTAACGATTTCTATTTGTTCTGAATTGATCCTATAGTTAATTCAGACAAACAAGAGAGCGAACCTGAAAGCAGTCGTTTAAGATTTTTGATGAAAAATTGATTAATAGTCGCTAGGCGTGTTTTTAATACTTCCTATTATGTCAATTATCTCAATATTTCTTACTTTCTATTTTATTAATCGTGATGTTATATTTGGTTTTTTATTATGTTATCACTTCAATAGAGAAGAATGTTCGAAGGGGTTATTTATAAATGCGAATAGCTATGTTGTGCGGAATCATCGTCGTAATTGCAGCTTTTTCTTGGTCAACCCGATATTATTATCAACAGTCAATCATCTGGAAGGAAAAATCGAAGGAAGCAAACGCATCAGTCAGGAAATATGAAAATCAAATTGAATTGATACAAAGTCAGCATCGCAAACTAGCTGAATTAGATGAACACCACACGGAGAAACTGAATGAGGCTGAACAAGAGAATACGGTCCTGCGCACTCAGCTTGCCCGTGGCCATCGCAGGATGCTCGTCTCTGGACAAATATCCTGTCCAGACAGAACATCCCCCTCAACCCGCAGCTTGGGCTATGACGGCCCCTTCGAACTCTCTGCAGATACTGGACAGCGTATTCTTTCTATCCGGGAAGGCATCATCAGAGACCAACAAAAACTGATGTATCTTCAGAGTTATATTCGGCAGTTCTGTCTTAAAGATTAAAAATATATATATTTTTAATATATGGTACGTGCTAATTATTACGAGCCGATTAACGTGAGTTTATAATATTAACTAAAATTGGAGTTCTAATGATTATTTTTTCGTTACCAAAACCGCTTCCTGATAGTGACATGGTATTCTCTTGGTTGATTGTAGGAGGATTCTCCGCTTGAGGCGGTATCGTTAGATATTTAATGGAAAACAAAGAGTCTGGGGAGAAAATTTCATGGCTTGAGGTTTTCAAGCAAGTCGTTACTTCCGGATTTTCGGGGCTTTTAGCGGGGATCTATGGCTATGAACAAGGATACAGCGAGTTTATAACCATGGCCTTCTCCGGTTTGAGTTGGGCATTAGGTGGTCACTTATTGGACTTATTATGGAAGCGATTAACTAATTAATTAGAAAAAGAAAATTATTCTAAAAACTAGCTGTGGCGACAAGTTGGCTAGCACTGCTAGTGTTTCAGTGATATATATTTAAATTTAACCAGATAAATAAAAATGTAATTTATAATAAATTGGTTGATAACTACAAAAACATCATTTTATGGCACCCTATATAGATGCGGATTTGTTTTTACAGGGTGTCAGTATGTCTTAGTATCTTTTGATGCGTAATACCTTACAGATGTGGGCGCCTTTTCCTTTTTGGATTTAAATTGATCCGCTCAATAGTGAGTTTTTAAAATATGGCGGGGATTAATTTCAAACGTCAAGATCCTTTTTATGAAGTGATCCGGTTTAGAGAGTAGATGTCGCCGTCGTTGTAATATTTTATATTCATGATTTCAAATCACATATCCTGTAAATACTTTCAATGTCAATTTTGTCGATATTTTCATTTATCTTTCTGTATTGAATGCATACATTTTCGAATATGGATGGATGCCTGTGGCGATATTTCAGTGATGTAGTTTTATCTCTGCGATCAGCTGTCAGATAAACCTGTTGGTACGGAGGTTACAATGATAATCGATGTTAATGGACTTAAACTCATTAAACATTTTGAGGGGCTAAGGCTCCGTGCTTATCAATGCTCGGCCAACGTATGGTCCATTGGATATGGTCATACTGCCGGCGTCGGTCCGGATGATGTTATTACCGAAGGGCAGGCTATTTCCTTCTTGCGTCAGGATGTAGCGGAGAGTGAACGGGCAGTAAATCAGTATGTGCATGTTCCGCTTACGCAAAATCAGTTTGATGCCCTGGTTTCATTTGTTTTCAACCTGGGCGTCGGGAATTTCCGAACCTCAACGCTGCTGAAAAAACTCAATGCCGGTGATTATGACGGCGCGGCCCAGGAATTTGGGCGTTGGATCCATGCCGGCGGTAAAGCGCTGCCCGGCCTGGTACGCAGAAGAGAGGCCGAAAGCGCACTCTTTCTGAAATAAGTAACACAGTTAGACGTATTTTTTATTTATAAGCATGAAAAAACAACTGGTGTAAATCAGGGGCGGTAGCATGCTTTTTTTCAGGGGAAACGGAGTTAATTAAATTGTTTTTCATGCAGATAATTTAAAAGGATTATTTGCACCCACTATTGATTGTAAAAAGAAGGATTTAACTCATGGCTATTACCGCAGACGACATTGCAGTGCAATATCCAATCCCTACTTATCGCTTTATTGTGACCCTGGGCGATGAGCAGGTGCCGTTTACCAGTGCTTCTGGTCTGGATATTAATTTTGACACCATTGAATACCGGGACGGGACCGGCAATTGGTTCAAAATGCCCGGCCAGCGACAGGCCCCTAACATTACGCTGAGTAAAGGAGTATTTCCGGGCAAAAATGCGATGTATGAATGGATTAACGCCATTCAACTTAATCAGGTTGAAAAGAAAGACATCATGATCAGCCTGACCAATGAAGCCGGCACGGAAGTGCTGGTCAGCTGGAATGTGAGCAACGCCTTCCCGACCTCACTGACCTCCCCGTCATTTGATGCGACCAGCAACGAAATCGCGGTACAGCAAATCACGCTCATGGCCGATCGCGTGACCATTCAGACTGCCTAATCAAGAGGACATGTTGCCATGACTGTGACAACCACTTATCCCGGCGTTTATCTCAGTGAAGATGCCGTATCGAGCTTCTCGGTCAACAGTGCCGCCACCGCCGTGCCCCTGTTTGCGTACGACAGTGAAAATACCAACACCATTAATAAACCGATTCAGGTTTTCCGCAACTGGGCGGAATTTACCGTCGAGTACCCAACGCCGCTGGAAGACGCTTTTTATACCAGCCTGAGCCTGTGGTTTATGCACGGTGGCGGTAAATGTTATCTGGTTAACGAGGCCAATATCGCCGACGCGGTGGCGCAATACGATGATATTACGCTGATTGTCGCGGCAGGGACAGATACCACTACCTATACCGCGTTCACCACAGTAGTGGGCCAGGGCTACCGTATTTTTGGCCTGTTTGACGGTCCGAAAGAGAAAATTGCCGGCACGGCGAAGCCGGATGAGGTCATGGAAGAATATCCGACCTCCCCGTTTGGCGCGGTATTTTACCCGTGGGGCACCCTGGCATCGGGGGCGGCGGTGCCGCCGAGCGCCATCGCCGCGGCCTCCATTACCCAAACCGACCGTACGCGCGGTGTGTGGAAAGCGCCGGCCAACCAGGCCGTGAATGGCGTTACCCCTGCGTTTGCTGTCAGCGATGATTTCCAGGGTAAGTATAACCAGGGCAAGGCGCTGAACATGATCCGCACATTCTCGGGCCAGGGAACGGTGGTGTGGGGTGCCCGCACGCTGGAGGACAGTGATAACTGGCGCTATATCCCGGTTCGCCGCTTGTTCAACGCGGTTGAGCGGGATATTCAAAAATCCCTGAATAAACTGGTGTTTGAACCCAACAGCCAGCCGACCTGGCAGCGTGTCAAGGCCGCCGTAGACAGTTATCTACACAGTCTGTGGCAGCAGGGCGCGTTGGCCGGTAATACCCCCGCTGATGCCTGGTTTGTTCAGGTCGGCAAAGATCTCACCATGACCCAGGAAGAGATCAATCAGGGGAAGATGATCATAAAAATCGGCCTGGCCGCAGTTCGCCCGGCAGAATTCATCATCCTGCAGTTCAGCCAGGATATCGCGCAATAATTCACTGAAGGAAAAGAACATGGCTACTGTCACATCTGTACCGGGTGTCTATATTGAAGAAGATGCCTCGCCAGCGATGTCGGTGAGCGCGAGTGCGACCGCCGTGCCGTTATTTGTCGCTCGTTTTACCCCTCTCAAGCCAGAACTGGCGGGCGTGATCACCCGCATCGGCAGCTGGCTGGACTATACCATCCTGTTTGACAGCAACGTGCCTTCTTCCGCACGCGTTACCGTGTCGTCAACGGCGGTTGAACCGTCCCCTGAATTCGATGCGCTGGAAACAGCGTCGTCTAAAGCGACAACGACATATACCTACCAGATTGATGATACTGAGGTCGTGGATCCGACGGCCTCCGTCGCCCTGCGGCTCTATTTCCAGAACGGCGGCGGCCCCTGCTACCTCTATCCGCTGGAAAAGGCAGACGATAACGGCCCATTGGCCGCGTTGCCGGACCTCATCGACGAGGTCGGGGAGATCACACTGCTGGCAAGTCCGGATCCCGATGAGACTTACCGTACTGCGGTGTATGGCGCGCTGGCTGCCTCACTAGATCAGCACAAAGGGTACTTCCTGCTGGCCGACAGCGTCAATGGCGACGCGCCCAGTGCGGTCGGTGGTTCCGCCCAGGTGGCGGTGTATTACCCGAATGTAGAAGTGCCGCACACCCGTAAACTGGATGACGCAGAGGTTGCCATCGACGGTTACCTCGACGATGAAGGAAAGGCTGTCACCACACTGGCTGCGCTCCGAGTCGTTAACACTGAATTTGCCGGTGAAATTGCGCAATCCCTGTCCGGTGACCTGAGTGCACCGCTGTCGCTTCCGCCTTCAGCATTGATTGCGGGGGTGTACGGCAAGACAGACGGTGAACGTGGGGTGTGGAAAGCGCCGGCGAATGTGGTGCTCAACGGCGTCAGCGATGTCAGCGTCCGGGTCACCAATGAGCAACAGGCGGAGCTGAACCCGAAAGGCATCAATGTCATTCGTCATTTCAGCGATCGCGGGCTCGTCGTGTGGGGTAGCCGCACACAGAAAGATGATGATGACTGGCGGTATATCCCGGTGCGCCGCCTGTTCGATGCGGCAGAGCGCGACATCAAAAAGGCCCTGCAGCCGATGGTGTTTGAACCCAACAGCCAGCTGACCTGGAAACGGGTGCAGACGGCGATTGATAACTACCTTTACCGCCTGTGGCAACAAGGTGCCCTGGCCGGCAATAAGGCGGAAGAGGCGTATTTTGTGCGCGTCGGTAAAGGTATCACCATGACACAAGACGAGATTAACCAGGGGAAAATGATCATTCAGGTTGGGATGGCCGCCGTGCGCCCGGCCGAATTCATCATCCTTAAGTTTACTCAGGACATGTCTCAGTAAAGGGGGCCCCCCTTTCCGACTCTTTATAAGGATACTGTGATGACTATGGTTCTTCCTGGGGTTTCGTACAATGAAACACTGTTAACGCAGGCGTCAAACGACGATCCGGTGACGATGCCCCTGTTTATTGGTTATACCCCTCCTGATACGGCGATACCGGTAACGGTGATGCAGCCCGTCAGCGTGGGATCACTGACGCAGGCGAACAGTCTCTTTGGACAGCGTGGGACGCTGGCGTATTCCCTGCGCCATTTCTTTGAAAACGGTGGGCTGCAGTGCTATGTGCTGCCCCTCGGGCCAGGGAAGGGAGAACCCGCCGCGCGTCTGCAAGAGTTGATTGCCGCATTACAGACACCGCAGATGCTGGAGACGCTGTTAGCGGATGATAAGACCGGCCTGGTCCTGGTACCGGAGCTGAGTGAGCTCAATGAGGTGAGTTCGACCTCGCTTTCCGCCGAGGGGGTTGACGCGGCCGAGGTTGACGCCGATGCCCTTTGGTATCAGGGCTGGCAAGTATTACTGACGCTGTGTCGTCAGGCCCCGCAGCGTTTTGCGCTGCTGGAATTACCGGAGGATCCGGCGTCCGCAGTGACGCTGACCCAACAGTCTTTTTCAGCAGACCAGTGTCAGCGCGGGGCGGCCTGGTGGCCACGCCTGGAAACCAGTTACCAGGACGAGTCGTCGGCGCCCGTGGTGTTGTCACCCCTGCCGGCCGTCGCGGCGGCCATTCAGCGCAGTGCCCACGATAACGGGGTCTGGAAGGCGCCGGCCAACATCGCGTTGGCCAAAACCCGCCGCCCAACCCAAAGTATCCTGACGTCTCAGGCATTACTGGATAACCAGGGGGTGTCCTGCAACCTGATCCGCAGTTTTGTCGGGAAAGGCGTGCGTCTGTGGGGATGCCGGACCTTGCTTAATGAGGAGAACACGGCCTGGCGTTATATCCAGATCCGTTTACTGGTCAGCAGCGTGGAGCACTACCTGAGCAAATTGGCGCGCGCTTACCTGTTTGAGCCGAATACGGCCCCGACCTGGATGAAATTAAAGGGCCAGGTCTGGACGTGGTTGCGTCAGCAATGGCTGGCAGGGGCCTTTTTCGGCACGGTGGAGGATGAGGCCTTTTCGCTCAGTATCGGGCTGGATGAAACCATGACGGAAGACGATATTCGCCATGGAAAGATGATCCTGCAGGTACGTCTGGCGCTGCTGGCCCCCGCGGAATTTATTGCTATCAGCCTGACGCTGGATCTGCGCGACGGCACGGCCAGCGCGCAAACCGGAGGTCAATCATGATGAGTACACCCGCGGTATCCCATCGTTTTCTCGTCAATTTTTTATTTAACAACATACCCAATCCGTTTGATATCGCGTTCCAGCGCATATCCGGCCTGTCGCGGACACTGGAAGTGAGCCAGCACCGGGAGGGGGGCGAGAATGTCCGCAACCTCTGGCTGGCCGAGCAGGTGAATCACGGCAGCCTGGTGCTGGAGCGGGGGGTGATGAACGCCTCCCCCCTGACGCTGCAGTTTGACCGCGTCTTGCGCCGGGAAAGCACGCAGTGGGCCAACGTGGTGATCATGTTGCTGAACGAGCTTTCATTACCGGTGACCACCTGGACGCTGAGCCATGCCCTGCCGGTGCGCTGGCAGATGGGCGATTTGGATGCCGGCAGTAACCAGGTGCTCATCAACACGCTTGAGCTTCGCTATCAGGATATGCGCATGCTGGGGGTAAAACTATGACCGTCGAAATTCGTGAGTTGATCGTCCAGGTTGAGGTCACCGAGCCTGCCCCTTCTGCCCCGTCCTTACCGTTTGCGCAGCACCGTGAGTGGGACGATCAGCGGTGGGTGGAGAGGATTAAACAAGAGGTGCTGGAACAGCTGCTTGAAAGGGGGTGTCTGTGAGCTTACTTGAACGGGGTTTATCGAAGCTGACCCTCAACGCCTGGAAAGATCGCGAAGGGAAAATCCCTGCGGGCAGCATGAGCGCGATGTATAACCCAGAGACTATTCAGCTGGATTATCAGACGCGGTTTGATACCGAAGACACCATCAACACGGCGTCGCAAAGCAACCGCTATGTGATTTCCGAGCCAGTCGGCCTCAACCTCACCTTGTTGTTCGACAGCCAGATGCCCGGGAATACCACCCCGATAGAGACGCAGTTGGCGATGCTGAAATCCCTCTGCGCCGTGGATGCGGCCACCGGATCGCCTTATTTTCTGCGCATCACCTGGGGGAAAATGCGCTGGGAGAATAAAGGATGGTTTGCCGGCCGGGCCCGTGATTTATCGGTCACCTACACGCTGTTTGACCGTGACGCCACGCCGCTGCGGGCCACCGTGCAGTTAAGTCTGGTGGCGGATGAGAGCTTTGTGATTCAGCAATCCCTTAAGACACAAAGCGCCCCCGACCGTGCACTGGTCAGCGTACCGGATCTGGCCTCGTTGCCGCTGCTGGCGCTCAGCGCCGGCGGGGTGCTGGCCAGCAGCGTAGATTACCTGTCGCTGGCCTGGGATAACGATTTGGATAATCTGGATGATTTTCAAACCGGGGATTTTCTGCGGGCGACGAAAGGGGAGGAGGTATGAGCCACATCACCCTGGACATAGCGGGACAGCGCAGCACATTGGGGATCCGTCGTTTGCGGGTACAGCAGCTTATTAATGAGATCCCGCTGGCGCAGCTGGAGCTGCATATTCCCACGGATAATCATGGCGCAGCGGATAACGCGGTACAACACGAAGTCAGTCGTTTCACCCTGGGCGTCCGCGTGGGGATTGCACAGGATAACAAGCCGCTTTTCGACGGTTATCTGGTGCAAAAGAAGATGCAACTGAAGGGGAAAGAATGGTCCGTGCGGCTGGAGGCCCGCCACGCGTTGCAGAAACTGACGTTCTTGCCCCATAGCCGGGTATTTCGTCAGCAGGATGACAGCACCGTCATGAAGGGGTTGCTGCAGTCTGCGGGGGTGAAACTGACGCAAGAATCGGCGGCGCAACTGAGCAGCAAGCACGATCAACTGCTCCAGTTTCGTCTCAGTGACTGGCAGTTTATTCGCAGCCGGCTCCTGTCCACCAATTGCTGGCTGCTGCCTGATGCCGCCAGCGACACGGTAGTGATCCGCCCGCTGTCCGACGCGGCAATGGCCTCACGGACGCTTGCTCGCGACAGTCACGACTATACGCTGTATGAAATCAATTTGAATTTTGATAACCGCTTTACCCCAGACAGCCTGTCACTGCAGGGATGGGATATTGCCGCACAGCGGCTCACGGCGGCGCAAAAAAGCCCGGCCGGCGCGTTTCGTCCCTGGAAACCTGCAGGTAAGGTTGGCCAGTCCTCCGCCGGGCGGCAAGACTACGCCCTGGCGTTCAGCATGCTGCCTGAAGCTACGCTGCAAACCCTGTCGAACTCCTGGCTGAACTATCAACAAATGACCGGCGTACAGGGCCACATTGTGCTGGCGGGGACCCGGGACTTCGCGCCGGGCGAGAGTATCACCCTGAGTGGGTTTGGGGCGGGGCTGGACGGCACGGCGATGCTGAGCGGGGTCAATCAGCAGTTTGATACGCAGTATGGCTGGCGCAGTGAGCTGGTGATTGGGCTGCCGGCGTCAATGCTGGAGCCCGCGCCACCGGTGAGGTCGCTGCATATTGGCACGGTAGCGGGTTTTACCGCCGATCCCCAGCATCTGGATCGGATTGCCATTCATCTGCCAGCCCTGAATCTGCCCGATTCGCTGATTTTTGCCCGCCTGAGTAAGCCGTGGGCCAGTCACGCGAGTGGCTTCTGTTTTTACCCTGAACCCGGTGATGAAGTGGTTGTGGGGTTTATCGACAGCGATCCGCGTTACCCGATGATCCTGGGGGCGTTGCACAACCCGAAAAATACCGCGCCGTTCCCACCGGATGAAAAGAACAATCGTAAGGGGTTGATCGTGAGTCAAGCCGACCAGACGCAAGCCTTGATGATCGATACCGAAGAGAAAACGCTGAGGCTGATGGCGGGGGACAATACCCTCACTTTAACCGGCGAGGGGAACCTTACTATGAGTACACCGAACGCCCTGCAATTGCAGGCCGATACGTTGGGTCTGCAGGCTGACAGTAACCTGTCGATTGCGGGTAAGCAGCAGGTGGAGATCACCAGCGCGAAAATTAACATGAAAAAATAACCTATTACGGTGAGGTTGCTATGAGTAACGACATTTTGAAAGCGACCCTGGGGCAATGCTGGGCATTTCCACCGCGGTTTTCCCCCGACACGGGCGTGTCCCTGACGGCGGGCGTTGAGGCAGTGATGCAGAGTCTGCGCGTGCTGTTTATGACTGAACCGGGCGAACGCATTATGCGTGAGAGCTATGGCGGGGGTATGCATGACTTTATCTTTGAGAATATCACCGATGAACTGCTGGCCAACATCCACAACCGCATCGAAGAAAGCATTCTGCGCCATGAGCCTCGGGCGCTGCTCAAGGACGTCATTATCCAGCCGGACAAACAGGAAGCGAGTCGTCTTCGGGCGCAGATCACCGTGTATCTGGCAGGCTCGGATCTGGTCGAGACGGTGGACGGTACGCTGAACATTCATGACGGCCAGACGCTGAGGTTACTATGAGCAACCTGGTGGTCATCGACGGTGACGCGCTGACATTCAACCCGCAGTTTGGCGCTATTACGATCACGCCACCGCCCCAGCCACGAATTAGCGGCAGCGGTGAGGCCAGCATCGGGGGGAAAAAGATCTGCATTGTTGGGGATGAAAAGCAGGTCTCCTTTACCGTTGACTATATCAAGCCTCCCTTTGTCGCTTCCCCGGGAAAAGGGACGCTCACCATCAAAGCGTTGGCGTCCGAGCAGCGGGCTGAGTTTGCGACGGCACCGGCGCCGATGATTGTGGTCGGCAGCCAGTTTACGACGCAATTTCAGCCCACAACACCGGCCCAGGATCCACAAGGAAAACCGGATACGGATCTGAGTGCTGTCACCGGGGTTGGGACATTTATCAACAGCCAGTCGTTTGTCACCGCCGGGTGAGTCATCGTGCTGCCGATAGGGCGGAAACGGGCTCCTGCGTGTCTTCTTTATCATCACATAACCAATGGACAACATTATGTCTGACCTGGAGCAACTGAAACAGATATTGGGCAACGGATTAACAGACCAGACCTTCCTGCTGGAGCCACGGACAGGGAAGGGGCTGCTCAATCTGATGGCAAAATATACCGAAGCCGTGCCGTTTGCCGGCCATACCGACGCTGACTGGAAAGACTTCTGGATGGCCGGCTGCACGCTGGAAGCGCTGAGTGACATCTATCAGTACCCCGGGCTGGCAGAGAAAAAGCTGCCGGTGCAGCAGGCGTTCCTGCTGGCGTTGCTGCATCTGCTCGAAACGCCCAGAGCCATGCTGAACACGGTGCCGGCGCGGCACCGTTCACTTTACTACCGGGATTTATTGGGGTTTGCCCCCCGCGCCCCGCAGCCGGACAGCGTGGCGGTGAGCTTTACGCTGCAAAGAAATTCGTCCCCGTATGCGTTACCCGCCGGCAGCCTGCTGGATGGCGGCCAGGACAGCGCCGGGAACAGCATCACCTATCAGACTGACGACAGTCTGCTGATCACCGGCCAGCAACTGGAACAGTTGTGCTGGACAGCCCAGGTTGGGGAGACGTGGAAACGGTATACCGCCATCGACAGCGCGACGGGCGTTACGCTACCGGCTGAGGGGCTGCGTCTTTTTACCGCAACAGGACAGGGGACCGACACCAAAGAGAAGGCCCCCGAGCTTTATCTGGGGTTCAGCGGGACGTCTGCGCAGGACACCCTGTCGCTTTACTGGTCTGTGCGCGCCTCATCGGCGCTGGATGTCACCTGGTGGTATTACCAGGGGACCAAATGGGCCTCGCTGGATGCCGAGCTGCAGGACAATACAGCGTCCTTGTCCGTCAGCAACCTGTGGCGGGCGCGGCTGCCGGCAGACAGTCAGCCGGGGAGCGGTCTGCCACAGGACGACGAGCCGCTGGAGGCCGGGTATTACTGGATCAAAGGCACGCTGAAAGAAAATAAAGAGGCAAAGGACGAGAACTCGCCCGCCGAGGCCATGCCGCAACTGCAGGCCGTGCTGGCCAATGCGATGACCGCGACCCTGAATGTGGCGCAGGCGATTGATGACAGCCACTTTTCCCAGCCGCTGCCAGCCAACACGATCAACCAGCTTGTGACGCCAGTTGCCGCCATCAGCGACGTTCGCCAGCCCCTGCCCTCGGTAGGCGGGCAGCCACGGGAAACGGAGATGGCGATGTTGCAGCGTGCCGCGCCCCGGATAGCCCACCGGCAGCGGGCTATCACCTGGAACAATATGCGCAGCCTCCTGATGGAGCACTACCCAGAGATTTTTGATGTCCGTTTTCCCGATGTGGACAAACTGAGTCGTCTCCCGGCGCTTGAGGTGCAATCGCTGATGGTTATCCCTGACGGTCGTTATGGTGATAACGATGACGCGCTGCGCCCGGCATTGAGTAACGGAAGGTTGAGCCGGATGGCGCAATGGCTGTCGCAGTACACTTCGCTGTGGGCGGCGCCGACGCTCAAGAACCCGAAATATATCGATGTGACGGCTCGCTATCGGGTGACGTTCGTGGTGGGGATTCGCCCTGATTATGGTTATCGTCAGCTCGCGGCGCAGTTACAACACGACTATATGCCCTGGGCGACCGATCGACGCCAGGCGGTAACACCGGGCAATCAGGTGGACTACTACCAGCTGCTGGCCACGCTGCAACAGTCACCGCTGGTGCAGTCCGTGAACGCGCTGGTTCTTAGTCACGACGTTATTGATGAAACGGGAAAACCCACATCGATGGAAACACAAAGTACCGTCACCGCCAGGGATGATGAGGTCCTGATTTTGTGCCCGGAAGGAGAGACCCATGTCTAAAGAAAACGCCCTGTTCCCGGCGGTGAAAGACGCGATTGTGTTTGATGCGCTCTGGCAACAGGCTCACGAGAAAGTCACTGCGCTCAGTGGTGAGATCTGGACGGATACCGGCGATCACGATCCGGGCGTCACTCTGTTACAGTCCGCGACTTGGAACTGTTCCGACCTCAGTTACCGCGCGTCACTGTCGCTGAATGACCTGCTGACCCATCAAGACCAGAGCACCTTGTTCCCGGAAGAGTTCGGTCCTGAACAGGTGCTTACCTGTAACACGGTGACGGCAGAGGATTACCGCCGGGCCTTACTGGACGTGCACAGCAGCGACATTCAGGCCCTGGACACCCCTGAGCAGGATTTTTTATTCAGCGATGTCAGCCTGACTCAAGAACCTAAAGAGCACCGTTTTCACTGGTGGTATAACGCGGAAAAACGCGAATACAGCTTCAGGAAGCCGACAGACAGCGGTGAAGTGAACGAATTGAAACTGCGGGGGAATCTGTGGCTTTCGCTGGTCCCGACCCGCTATACCCAGTCCCTGTCGCCCGAGAACCTGGCGGCAGTGGAGCAATGCCTGGCTGAGTTTCTTGCGGCGCACCGTAATCTTGGCGAAGTGGTGTCTCGTATTACCTGGCTGCAACCGGCGACCTTTAGCCCGCGGATGACGATTGAACTGGCCGATAACATCGGCGATATCAATCAGGTGGCGGCGCAGATTTATCAGGTCACTGACGCGTTTTTGCGCCCGGCGGTCGCCCGTTATACCACCGAACAACGGCGTGCGCTCGGTGATGCCGATGACGCCATCTTTGAGGGGCCGAGGCTGAAACACGGCTGGCAGCAAACGGCACCCTCGCAGATCACCTCCGGGGGTTACGTCCTCAACCTCGGCCCGCTGGTGAACCTGTTGCTGGCTATCCCCGGCGTGGCCAGCCTGAGCACCTTGTCTGTCGATAAAGGCGATGGCCACATTACGGCCGTTACCGGGGACAACTTGCGCTGGCAAGTGGCTGACGGCTATTACCCTCTGCTGTGGGGGGCGCCGCCGCTGAGCCTGCTAGCGGGTGACGATAGTCCGTTAACCCTGGTGTCGAAAGGCGGTATTCGCAACACGCTGGAGAGTGAGGCGATGGCGGGTTACCTGACACAGGCAGACCTGATCGTCACAACGCCCACGGTGTTACCCGCCGGCCGCTTTCGTGATCAGACGCTTTATATTCCCATCGGGCAGCGTCAGCCCGAATGCTATGCCCTGCAGCAGCCCGATACCGTGATTGACGACCAGACGCGCGCGGTGCATCAGTTTCTGCTGCCTGTCGACCAATTGCTGGCCGACGGTACGGCAGAGCTGGCACAGCTGCCTACCTTACTGGCATTTAAAAACCGAGGCGACGCCATTCGGGGGACCCGCTGGCCCTATACGAATGCGATGGTGCAGCAGGCTATTCATCAGCCCTACGCGAAAACGCTGGAAGCAATTGCGCAGCAGGATGCGGCTATCTTCACGCAGGATAAGCAGCCTGTTGGGGGCAATTATGCCCGCGAACTGGATTTTCTTCAGTATCTGCTGGGGTATTTTGGCACCCAGCGGGCCGCCCTGCCGCTAACGCTGGATTTGCCTGATTTTCTGGCGACGCAGCGGGCGTATCTGGCGCAGCAACCCGCCTTAGGTTACGACCGCATCAATATCCGTATTGACCAGGTTTCCGCCCTGCAAAAGCGTATTGCGGCGCGCATCGGCCTTGACAGCATCTGCTTTGCTGATAATCCGGACCTGGGTCAACTGCCATTTTACCTGATTGAGCATCGTCAGCTGCTGCCCCAGACCCCGGACAGCACCTTTGACAGTGAACAGACCCCGTCCGGTTTTGCGGTGGCCGAACCCGACATTACGCTGACGCAGGCGGGCAGTGTCGGCAAGGTGGTCCAGGGGCAGCTTATCGACCTTATTGCGATTGAAGGGGGCAGTCGACTGCATGTCAGCCGGCTGCTGGTTATTAAGGCCGAGGGGGACAGTTTTACCGTCAGCACGGAAAACAGTCAGCAACTGCACAACACCCTGTCACGGCTTGAGACGGCCTGGGCGAGTCACAACCTGCGCTGGCAAAACAGCAATGTCTGGCTGCAGGATATGGATTACCGGCTGAATTATGCTGAGGCAAAACTGCAACCGGCTAATCCACAGCAGCGCTTACTGGCGAGTAACGCGCAATCCCCGTATCCCGCCATGGTCAGCGTCGGTGATGGCATTGTCCTGCGCCCCGCGGGCCTACAGTTTTACATGCCGGGGGCAAACGCCACCCGTGCTGCCACTCTTGATGCTGACTGGCAGCTTGCGGCGACCGTTAAAGCGGTCGATCCGATTGCGGGCACGTTGCTTATCGAAAAAGCGGCCGGCAGCACAGAGGATTTTCCCTCAGCGGAGAGCAGCTTCCGCTACCAGTGGGCGTTTAGCCAGGCGAACTATGCGACGACAGACAGGTTCTCTTTTGTGGTCAGCGCGGTGCTCAATCGCCGTCTGATAGAGAACCCCAATATCGTGCCTGAGCAGCTGGTTGCCTGGATACAGGAAACCATTATGGCGGAGTTCCCGGCCCACGTGTCCCTGATTAATCACTGGCTTGATGACGCCACCTTTAACAACTTTGGGGTGACCTATTCGCGCTGGCAAAACAGTGGCATGCCGCTGGGCGATGATGCTTTTGCGCTGATGCAAATACTGACCCTGGGGCATCTCCCTGTTACCCAACTGGACATCGGCCTGATGCGCATCGCCACCGAGGAGCAGCGCACCGAGGTTATCGGTGACGGCAGCCAGTGGCATGAAGACGTTATTCTGCGAGAAGAGCTGTTCTACGTGCCGAAAGACGTACAAACCACCCTTTAACATCATGACGAATCTGGAGAGCAAAATGACGGACAAAACCCCTAAGAAAACGGCAGAAACCCCAGTGAATACCCAGGCGACCTTAGCCGACACAACGGACACAGCGCGTGACAGCGAGCCAAAGAGCAGAGCCTTGCCCCAGGCCGATGCGCTGAAGGCGCGCTTTAAGGCGGGCAGTATTCCGCTGCAGACGGACTTTGCGGACCTGATTGATCTGGCCAATATGGGACGTCAGGCGGTGGGCGGAGCAGAGGGGCAAACCGGGCCGGCAAATGGGTTTACCCTTTCATCGGAGGGCCTTCTTGAATTAAAACCCAATGCAACTAAAGGGATTGTGGTTGATAAAGACGGCATTGCCGTCAAGGCAGAGGCAAGTAAGGGGCTTCAGGTCACCAGCAACGGTGTAGGCGTACAAGCCGGGAATGGCGTTGCGGTTAATGGTAGTGGCGTGAACGTAAAACTGGCGAACGGGACTGCTAGCGTCACTACGGGTAATGCCGGCGGATTGACGTTAGCTGCGGCGGGCTTATCCGTACAGGCCGGGAGTGGTATTAGTGTTGCCAACACCGGCGTTGCCGTACAGGCCGGGAATGGTATTAGTGTTACCAGCACTGGCGTTGCCGTCAAGGCGGAGGCAAGTAAGGGGCTTCAGGTCACCAGCAACGGTGTAGGCGTACAGGCCGGGAATGGCGTTGCGGTTAATGGTAGTGGCGTGAACGTAAAACTGGCGAACGGGACTGCTAGCGTCACTACGGGTAATGCCGGCGGATTGAATTTAGCTGCGGCGGGCTTATCCGTACAGGCCGGGAGTGGTATTAGTGTTACCAGCACTGGCGTTGCCGTCAAGGCGGAGGCAAGTAAGGGGCTTCAGGTCACCAGCAACGGTGTAGGCGTACAGGCCGGGAATGGCGTTGCGGTTAATGGTAGTGGCGTGAACGTAAAACTGGCGAACGGGACTGCTAGCGTCACTACGGGTAATGCCGGCGGATTGAATTTAGCTGCGGCGGGCTTATCCGTACAGGCCGGGAGTGGTATTAGTGTTACCAGCACTGGCGTTGCCGTCAAGGCGGAGGCAAGTAAGGGGCTTCAGGTCACCAGCAACGGTGTAGGCGTACAGGCCGGGAATGGCGTTGCGGTTAATGGTAGTGGCGTGAACGTAAAACTGGCGAACGGGACTGCTAGCGTCACTACGGGTAATGCCGGCGGATTGAATTTAGCTGCGGCGGGCTTATCCGTACAGGCCGGGAGTGGTATTAGTGTTACCAGCACTGGCGTTGCCGTCAAGGCGGAGGCAAGTAAGGGGCTTCAGGTCACCAGCAACGGTGTAGGCGTACAGGCCGGGAATGGCGTTGCGGTTAATGGTAGTGGCGTGAACGTAAAACTGGCGAACGGGACTGCTAGCGTCACTACGGGTAATGCCGGCGGATTGACGTTAGCTGCGGCGGGCTTATCCGTACAGGCCGGGAGTGGTATTAGTGTTGCCAACACCGGCGTTGCCGTACAGGCCGGGAATGGTATTAGTGTTACCAGCACTGGCGTTGCCGTCAAGGCCGGGAATGGTATTCAGGTCAATACGAACGGTGTGGGGCTAAAGAGCACCGCCTGGATAAACGTGATGTGTGGACTTCATAATGCCACTTTCTATGTGTACAGCAGTTACTTTTGCGCATTCTTTTGTAATTATTCTAATGGCTGCGTTGCATATGTATACGGTCGAGGAGCTTTTTATCTGTCCACAGTTAGTGGTGATATCAAATTGAATTCAGTCTCTCCCAATCAAATATTAGCAATGACGGGAGGTTCATCATCAGCGGTAACCATGATGTCTTGGACATCAACGAAAGCTGCTGAGGGTATTTCATTAGAATACCAAAGGAAGAGCTTAATAAATTCTAGCAGTATTAGTGGCAGCGCATCATTGGTTTCCGCACCATAATGACTAGAAATTTTTTATATACTCCCAGTATTACTATACAAAAGTGTCGTGTTAATGTGGTTTCTCTGTCGCCAGAGAAACACCGGCTACATGCTTATTTATTTACCAGGGAGAATATCAGTAAATTATTATCCCTGGCTATAAATAAGCATCGGACAGAGGAGAGCATCCATATTACCAAACTGGTGCTTAATTTAGGCGTTATTCCGGAAGGACACTTTTCGACGCTGTTTAACCAACGATTTGCGCAGGCGTTAGAGCAATGTATGGAACAGTTAGCCACTCAGGCTCATACACAAAACACACGGCTTGCTCATGCTACACCAGCCGAGTTGCTGGCGCACGTTGAAAGTAATCCTGAGGCGCTCACCCCATTGGCTATTTGCTGCCTGCAACAGACCTCGTTGCTGCAATTGTTACAAAACGGGCAACCCCAGTATTTGCGGGGTTTATTAAAACGACTGCTACAAAGGGAAGATAAGCACTCGTCAGCGTTAGTGGATACTTGTTATAGCCGGGTGACCGCCAGCCGTTTAGGGATAGCGGCGCTGTGCTACCTGCAGCATCAGGCGCAAGGACATGACTGGCTGAGTCAGCATACCCCCCCAGCCAGTCAAGTGATTAGCTGGGCAAAGGCGATTGCTCAGGGTGAAATTCCACCTGAACAGCTTGCGCGGTTAATGACCGGCAATTGGCCTTCCGATAGCGCATTGCCCGAGCAACGAGCCTATTCCCCCTTGGTCGTGATGCGTTGGTTGTTGCCACTATGGCGACAACCCGCCGTGCGCCAGGTGATTCATCGACTGAAAGGAGGGCGGGGGGTGCAATTGGTTGATGCTTATCTGAGTCGTTGTTTACAACTGCAGGATGATGACGCCATGCGGGAGGAAGAAGGGATGCATCCAGACCTCCAGCAGGTTGAGCTACCGCTCGATAACACCGTGTTGCTGGAGGGCGAGGAGGAGCATACCGTGCGGGATCATGCCACGTTGCCGCAGGGCAAGGAGAGGCCGTCCGATCCCAAACGGGTTGCACTACTGCGGGATAACGCCACATTGCCGGGGAGTGAGGAGATGCCGACAACATCTCGGTGCACGATGCAACCGAGGGAAGGCGGTCTCCGCTCGCCGAATGAACAGCTCTCGCCGAGTCAGGATATCAGCAATGCCGGTTTGCTCCTTCTGTGGCCGCTTTTGCCTCAGCTGTTTTCCCTGCTGGGTCTGCGGGAGGAAGAGCGGTTTGTCAGCGATGCGGCGCGGTGGCAGGCCGTGTACGGTCTCGATCGATTGGTCTGGGGGGAGGTTAACCCGACGGAGGACCGGTTGATGTTGAATCTGGTGTTATGTGGGGTGTCCGGCTCAACCTCCGTAACGCCGCCGACACCGCTGAGTCTGCTGCAACTGCAACAGATTGACGCCTGGCTGGCCGCTATCGGCCAACAACTTCCCGGTTGGCAAAAATTGAGCCTGATGGATATTCGGCAGTTGTTCTTGCAGCGGGCAGGTGAAATCAGCATGGAAGGAGCATTCCCCCAAATTAGTGTGCGGCCGGAACCCTATGATTTCTTACTCAGAGATTGGCCGTGGCCAATGACGCTGGCGTCTTTCCCCTGGACTGAACAGCCACTGACTATCGTCTGGCCGCTAACCGATTTCACAGGATAAAACAGCCGCTATTTTCTCTTCTTATCGGATATCAACATGACGCTTTCTTCAACCTTTCAGCCCGCGTTTATTCCGCAGGGTGATTGCCAGCTATCGCTATTATTCAGCGAGCTGGAACGCATCGATCTGCTATTACAGCATTATTATTACCGCCATTCAGCACGTCACGAGGATTTTAACGCGTTTCTGCTTAGCGAAGAGGAGGTTGAGGCGCGAATGAAACACCCTGTCGGCAGGCCTCATTGGGCCGCTGCCACGCCGCCGATTTACCGGACGGAAAACGGGCAGCCATTGTTAACCGAAGGCTTAACGGACCTGATTAATCGTTTCGAACTCACTGATTTTGAAAGAGACACGGTGTTATTGGGATTGCTGCCCCATTTTGACAGTCGCTATTATGAGCTGTTTTCCTGGATCCAGGGGGGAAAGCAAAGTCAACTGCCCAGTTTTTCATTGGCCTTAACGCTATTTTGTCCTTCAGATAGGGAGAGACGGGCACAGCAAGCCAGTTTTTTGCATCGGGCACCGTTAATGAGCTGTCAGCTATTAACGATTGAGGAGAATAAAAAAAATCCGGCATGGAGCCACACCCGCTTTATGACCGACAGCAGTGTGTACCATTTTTTACTCGGGCATCATTATCTGGCGCCGGCGTTAGCGTCATGGGCTGAATGGCCAA
Source organism: Serratia entomophila (assembly GCF_021462285.1). Classification (NCBI taxonomy): domain Bacteria; kingdom Pseudomonadati; phylum Pseudomonadota; class Gammaproteobacteria; order Enterobacterales; family Yersiniaceae; genus Serratia; species Serratia entomophila. The sequence continues at coordinate 64,487 of NZ_CP082788.1, read as the reverse complement.
TCCCCCCGGCGTTGCCTTTTTATCCTGCCGGCTTAAAACACGCGCTGGCAGGCGTGTTACTGACTGACGATATCGAGCCGCGCCCCGTGGTGTTGCTGCGCGGCATGCCGGGTAGCGCCAGAGCCCATGCGGTGTCGAGCATTTTTGCCTCTGAAAACCGGCAGACGCTGCAGGTTGATATCGATAAGTGCACCGAGAGTGATGACGATGCGCTGCTACTGCATTTAACCTGTCTGATGCGCGAAGCCCGTATGCGCGGCGCGGGAATGGTGATCCGCAACCTGCAGGCACGGATGGAAAAGAGCACGTCACTGCCGGAGAGGTTATCTGAGCACCTGAACCAGCCGGGATTAAGGGTGGTGTGCCTGGTCGAACCCTATGCCCCGCCTTTATGGCTGAAAAAAACGCCCACCTTGCAGACAGAGATGCCGGTGTTGACGCAGGAGGAAAAAACGCACCTGCTCATGGGTTGTCTGCCTGAACGACGCGCGGCGGATATTGATCTTATCAGTTTAAGCCAGCGCTACACCTTTACCCCGGAAAGTCTGCCGCTGATTGTGCAAGAGGCCGAACTGTATCGGCAGCAACGTGACCCGGCGGATGTTCTGCAACAGTGTGATATTCGTCAGGCGCTCAATTTACGCACCCAACAGAACTTTGGCGCGTTAGCGCAACGTATTACGCCGAAGCGGACGTTAAACGACCTGTTGGTGTCAGAGAGTCTCTTGCAGCAACTCCAGGAGATGTTGACGGCCATCCGCTATCGGGAAAAAGTCCTGGCCGGCGGTTTTAAAGATAAGGTGGGCTACGGCGTCGGGATCAGCGCGCTGTTCTACGGCGACTCGGGAACCGGGAAAACCATGGCGGCGGAAGTGCTCGCCCATACCCTGGGGGTGGATTTAATCAAGGTAGATCTCTCCACGGTGATCAATAAATACATTGGTGAAACCGAGAAAAACCTCTCCCGTATCTTTGATTTGGCAGAGCAGGATGCCGGTATCTTGTTCTTTGATGAGGCCGATGCCTTATTTGGTAAGCGCAGTGAAACCAAAGATGCTCATGACCGTCATGCCAATATTGAAGTGTCTTACCTGTTACAACGGCTGGAGAATTTTCCTGGGTTGGTTATTTTATCCACCAATAACCGCAGTCACCTCGACAGTGCGTTTAATCGGCGATTTACCTTTATTACCCGCTTTACTTATCCGGATGAAACGTTGCGGCATAAAATGTGGCAAAAAATATGGCCGAAGCACATTAAGGTTTCACCGGACGTTGATTTTGAAAAATTAGCGCAGCGAGCAAATATCACCGGCGCAAATATCAGGAACATTGCCCTGTTAGCCACCTTCTTTGCTGAAGAAAGTGGCAATCAAGAAGTCAGTCACAGCCATATCGACGCGGCGTTAACCCGTGAGTTGGCTAAAACAGGGCGGCTTGCGCTGTAACCTGCTGCCTAAACAGCCAGAACACACAACACCATCATGGACAGTGATGACTTACTATTAATGCAGAGGAATGAGTATGTCTAATTATCAAACGCTGGTCGACGTGAATAACGCGATGAATAAGATGTTGCGCGCTTATGTGAATGAGGCCGTGGCAATCCGCTTTGATTTACCGGATGTGGATGCCACGCAGGCAGATGCCGCGATAAGCGTGTTTCTTTATGATATCCACGAAGACCTGCAGCTGCGTACTGCAGAGTCCCGCGGGTTTAATGCCGGCGCAGGACGGTTATTACCCGGTTGGGTCAACGTGAAGTGCAACTACCTTATTACGTATTGGGAATCAACCGGCCCCGCCACGGATGCCGACAACCCGGACAGCCAGCCCGACAACCAGGCTATCCAGGTGATGTCCCAGGTCCTGGCGGCGTTGATTAACAACCGCCAGTTAGCCGATATCCCCGGGGCTTACACGCAGGTTATGCCGCCCAAAGAAAACCTGAATAGCCTGGGTAACTTCTGGCAGTCGCTGGGCAATCGCCCACGTCTTTCGCTCAACTATTGTGTCACTGTGCCGATTAGCCTGAGTGATAAAGGCGAGGAAATGACCCCGGTGAAATCCTTGTCTACCACCGTTGAGCCAAAAGCGCCCCTTTCTCCACTGGTCATTACAGATGCACTGCGGGAGCAATTGAGGGTGGCGCTAGGGGGCGATTATGATGCCTGTCTTGCTATGACGCACGTTAATCTGGACTCCTCACCGGTTGCCAATTCAGACGGGAGTGCGGCTGAAATCAGGGTGTCGTTGCGGGTTTACGGTATGACGCCGACAGAATATCTTGCCCCGATGAACACTGTTTTTAATGAATGGGAAAAGAGTGAAGCTGCGGCGGTCACGCCCGATGGCTACCGTGTTTATATCAACGCGGTTGATAAAACAGACCTGACTGGTATTTAAATAAATTCTGATGTGAAAATTTAAAAGCATACCGCACGCTAATTAATATTAATCAGTGGTGAGTTTGCATTTACACCCCGTCATTTATTTAAAAGAGGTATATTTATGCCGACTAAAACACCACAGTTACAGCTGGCGATCGAAGAATTTAATAAAGCAATATTACGGGCTGCAGAATATGAATGGAATATTGAAAATAATATTTACGATAAAGTTCACACACTTTTCCCAGCAGCAGATAAATCTCTAAAAGAGAGTGTGGTCGCGCAGAGCGTTGAAAAAATATCTGAGGAAAACCAGGCGTTTGAGTTTAACCACTTGGGTAACGATCTCCTTGAATTTCCGGCAGTAGAATATATTGCTCGTTCTTTTTTACGCAGAATACTGGAAAAACTGGCTATTTATCAAGCTAGAGATCCATCATTTACTATAACGAAAACCAATCAGGATGCCGGGATAGGTTTCTTGGAAGGGTGGGAAAGCGATAACGCGAAATGGGCAAAGCAAATGAACGCGCTGCTGAATGAAAGCAAGGTTAACGCCCGCGTTTTGACCAGCCTGGCATACAGCTATATCCGCTTTTTTCGCCCGCTGAAGACATTGCGCAAGCTGGGAGGGGAGGCTAATGAGTCTTTGCTGAACAGCAAAGAAGCCAACCCGCGTCTGGATATTTTTGCCAGCTCAACGGCGGGAGCGCCGCCGGTCATGTCGAAGCCGATCACCACTCAGCCTCACGGCTGGGTGTGGCTAAAATACGCCGACTGGAACGCCGCGGAAGCGTTGGGTATCAAAACGTCCACGGATTTAATTGGCAGCCGGCCAAGCAGCGACCAGCATAAAGGTACAGGCTTCAAGTTTAAGGGCATGCTGCAGGCGATAAAGCCGCCGCTGTATCGACGCCATTCATTTTCCCTTAGGGAACGCGACGAACATGAATCGGGGTACGGCGGTTTCGTTATCAACGATAAGTCGATGACCTCAATAGGGGCAGAAAAACCGTTGGTGGTGAATTGGCGTCAGCAGAACATGGATAAAAAGCTGCCGATGTTTTCCGGCCCGTCCAGCACCACTTCCTATATGTATGAAATTGCCCGTTTGCTGAATCTGCCTGCTGCTGAAACACAGGTATCTACGTTTTCGATAATTCGGCTCTGTCAAGTATTTAGGTCAGAGTGTAACTAATAGTTTTGTCACATTAGCGTAGGTCAGATACCAGCGAATACACTGAATATGCAGCCACAGGAAGAGATGATGGCAGAGTGCGATATTGTCGCGTCGTATCGCTGCATTATCCGCATGGTAAAAAGAAGACACTTAACTTTCATTCGGTCATAGCGCTTTTCAGAGTCCAGTCGTCAATAATCCAATCGTGAGGACAGTTTTATGCCTTACTCCAGTGAGTCGAAGGAAAAAGAAACACACTCAAAAGAAACCGAAAGAGATAATGCTGACCCAGTATTTCAACGGGTCAGCCAGGGCGGCGTGGGTGTTTCACCGCCTGATGAGGGGGGAGACTTGTCGGCCGGAAGTAACAATGACCATTTATTCGCTTTTATTCGTGAAACACACTTGGAAGAAGCCCAGGAATTCAGGCTAAAAGGGTATAACAGCCAGGTGCCCGAGGTTGACGAGGGATTACTGACGCAGCTGCGTGACGACCTGGCGGCGGCCAAATCCCGCCAGTACGTTCAGGCAAGCGTTGGGGGGCCGCTGGGTTCTCGGTGGCTGCTGGAACAGATAGGCAAAATAGAGCGGCTGACGGACAAGTTTTCTGACGAAGTAATAAAACGCTGGGTTAAGCATGAGCTGCCACGAAAAAACGTAGGGGAAGCCGCGGGGACCGAGTTGGGGAGCCGGCGTAGGGCTCAGTCGCTGGCCAGACGGTTGGAGTCAACCATGCAGACACTGATCCGCGTTGTCCATACCCTGCATGCTATGGATGACTACAGTACCCCGGAAAAACGGCACGACATGCTGGTCGCTGAGCTTACCGGCGCGTTCTCCTCCAGTGATAAAAATACGGTGATACAGGCGCTGGGGAGAATGACGGCAGAGACGTCAGGTCATGCCGCCTGGGCTTCCCTTATGCAGGCCCGGACAGCGGCGTGGGAGGCCGGTAAGTCAGCCACCGTCGATGCGATGATTGCGACTTCACAGCACGAAGCAGAAAAAGCCAATAAAAAAGCCCGTGAGCTTCAGGGCGATTCACAGGCTTTCTTTAGTCATGTCGCCGCCTATCTTCAGAGCCTCTCCAGCGATTTGGCAAAAGTGTCGATTAACATGGGGCAGAGCACCTCTTCCTCGACTATACGGAACGAAGCAGAAAAAGCCAGTGAGCTTCAGGGCGATTCACAGACTTTCGTTAGTCATGTCGCCGCCTATCTTCAGAGCCTCCCTAGCGATTTGGCAAAAGTGCCGATTAACATGTGGCAGAATATGGATTTTGTTAAGACAAAATTACAAGCGCAAACTGCAGTTGCGGGAATGAAAGTGCATGCGCACCGGCTTGTCCGGATCGCACAGCATGGTCACTCCACCAAAACCCCTGCGAAGGATCCCGAACAGGTCGTTACCGATTCCATCATCAGAAGCATTTTATGGCTGTGGCAGCAGCCGGCCATCAAAATCCAGTGCGCCAGCACTGCGTTGTTGTCAAAAGTGGGTGAGCTGAAAAAAATTGAGGGGATACTGGCTTCTTACGCCGTGACGGATGAGCTGGGAAACGAACAAGAACGCCGCAACCCTCCGGGTGAGGAGGACCTGGATGCACAGCTCAGGGAATGGGTGAGCGCCAGCCTTAAGCAGGAAAACCCCGAAAACCAGCGGGCGGTAAAAGTGGTGACGCTGGAGCGGCTGCTGGGCGGTGATATCGCCAGTGCCCGCAACCTGGTGGAACGTCTGGGAAAAGCGGAAGAGGGTATTCAGAATCTGCTCAGGCGGCAGCAGGTTGCTGTCCTGAAAATGTCAGTTGAGCGCTTGCCTGCCGCTGTTTCCTCTCTGAAGGCCGTGGATAAATTACTGCCGGATTTGGCAGGTGACCTCACGGCGAGTATCGCCGCCCTGAGCAACGCCCTTCAGGCAGCCGAATACCCCGCCCGCGACTTTAGCGAAGCAAAAATACAGGCCGGCTATGCACAATTGTGGGCGACAAAGGTGAAGGAAAGTCTGTCGGCAGCGTCTGCACGGCTGACCGAAAGACCGCTGGATGAACATTCACGGGGCGCACGCCTTGCCAAACATTGGGCAAACCTCGCCAAAGAACGGAGCGTGGGTAATTATCCGCCGCCGGATGCACAGCAGGTACTTGCCTCCCTGAAGGAACAGGGGCTATTAGCGGGGACCCTTTCAACCGGAGATCCGGCCGGGTATCTTTTCGCCACCCGGCTTGCCGGTGAGCTTGAAAATGCCGGTAATGGTGAATTGCGATTACCGATGAGTCCGGAGCAATATGTTGCTTTAGAGAAGGGACTTGTTGAGTATATTGTAAAATGGGGACAACGGCGGATCTCACAAGGAGTCACCCGCATTGTTATTGAGTTGTCCTTTGAGCAGGCTCTGGATACGGTATCGTTCAACGTGTCCAAGCTCTTCCGGTTACCTTATAAGGTGCTGAAGGCCTCGATAAAAATACCGTACAATGTCAATAAGGTTAATAATTATACCATGCCGGGCCATGATAAGCCCTATAAGGCAATTTATGGCTTGCTGGGAAAAAAGCTTAAGCAACTTGGCTTTAATTTACTGACGGCACCCGTGCCTGGCGTGATGAAACTTGTGGCTGGCACCGGGATAACCGCAGGTGCAGGCGTGCATAATTTACGTGTCGAAAATAGAGAGAAAACATTCAGCGCGGTTTATCAACACGTGGTGGAAGGAAAGCAAAGTGAAAAAATAAAAATGGACTCCGTGAAGTCGATGATTTTTGATTCAGTGCTCGATACCGCCACTACGGCCGCTTTTAAAGGGGGACGAAGAGCCTGGCAATCAGGAAGAAATAAAAACGACATTGAAATCAATGAGGTAACACTTTCTCAAGCACAGCAGCGCCAAGTGGCAGCCAACAATGTTGACACTGCATGGGGGAATGCTGCTGCGAATGAGAGGAAGGTTGAGCCAGTGAGTCATTCATCACCATTACAGCAACAAACCGATGTTAGGCCGTTCTCTGATAAGAGTGACCAGGATGCTGCTCAACCTCGAGTACGTAAACGGGCAGTGGCGGATATGGCTCCCCCTCCCCCTCATCAATGGCATAATAACATTCCTGCCAACACGACGCTACAGTCAGAACATTTTGATTTTGATCGTGACATACGTTATCAGGGCTTCTCCGATGAGAAGAAAAAACAAACCTATTTACATGGTATTCAACTTGTATTGCTTCAGATACAAAATGATGGACGCTTTGCACAGAAGATCAGGAATAATGCCTACCTTGCCAGTATAGGCGTTTCGAACTTAGTACCTGTCGATATAGAAGGATATAAACTTAAAAATACATTTCTTCTTCCTGATAGCCCAAGTGCTAAATCTGGAGTTATTGTTCGCTTAGATTCTGAAAATCCTTATTACTATGTTGGCAAAGGGAGTGATCTTTTAGAAGACATCAAATGGGCCATGCCTCATGATGCTAATGAACAGAAGTATGAATATATGCCTGATTCTGATGGGAACGCTCACTTTTACCGTCTGCGCAACGGTTTTGATATCTTTAATGATATTAGGATGGGGAATTCAAGTTTCGAATATTTCTTTAATTATAATAATCCGGAGCCGATAAGCATCACGAGACTTTCTTCATATCTTGCAAATACTATTGAGGGTGACTATAAAAACGGATCGTCGCCCCCAAAAAACAAACTATTAATTTCCAGAGCGATTACTGGTGCTCATATTCCTGACCCAGGGGTCACTGCAACCGCCGCTGGATATCATATCGAATTCACCTGGGATAATTTGACTTCAGCAGAGTATCTGAGGTCATTTTCAAGGCCCTTCTCTACCCTCAGTGGAGAAATGCAGTTAGTGTCTAGCTCCATTAATGGAGAAACGATACAGGAAACAGAGCTGCATGTTCATCAGGCTGAATATATAGGAAGCTGGGTTGATGCTACTGTCGGGGCCATCACATCTTTCACGCCGGAGGGATGGGTTCTCAATACCACACTATCGGCAGCGGACATTGCTGCTGATTTGACAGAAGATAAGGATCCTGACCCAATGGCGGTTGCTGGCCTGGTTGTAGGATGCATTCCTGGTGGTCGGATTGCAGCTAAAGTCGGAAAGTTCACCCGTATTGGCGGTAAGGTTGTTAAATACGGGCTTATGCTTGGCAATAAAGCGGTCGACCTGGCCATCGTAGGGAAGAGCGTTAAGATAGCTGTAGACACGGGTGATCCACTCGCAATTTATAAGGCGCTTCTGATCAGTGGCATAGGTACTACGAATTCTTACGATATGGCAAAGAATATGTCATCAAAGCTAAAAATCAGCAAGAAACTGGAAGACAGTGTTCAATTAGATAAACCACTACAAAATCTAAGGGGAGGAAGCAAGCGTCCTGAAGAGGGTGAATCAACCTCGCAGAAGCGTTCACAGCCAGATGAGAGTCCAGAAAATAGTCAGGAGGCTGTATATTCAGGCCCCTCCGGCAGAGCTCGGGTGACTTTTGACCAGACGACCGAACATCATATAATGCTTAATAGATTTTCCAGACTTGTGTTAGCTAGAAGTTTTGCAGAGAAAAGAATACAGTCTTTTGAACACAGTTCTTCGAAATTTAAAAGCAGTGACGAGTTTAAGGTAGATAAAAGCATACCTTTAGATGCACAAAATGCTTCACTTAACGACATGGCGAGTAAGACAGATAACTTAATTAATCAGCTAGAACAATTTACAGGAGATAAGAAAGAATCCATTTCCGCCAATCTGAAAAACATCCAGTTAATGATTGGTGATATAATGGAAAATAGAAACAATAGGAATGATAATTTAAATTTCCATACTTATGTCTTGGTTGGGAAAAATACAACATATGACGAAATAAGTAACTATTATGGTTTTGCTGAGTTTAAATTTTCAATAAATAATGGCAATCTTACTCTTAACAACCTTATAGGCCACCCTTATGTCGTCATTAATAAATACCCTGAATTTAGAGATTATTTGATAAGAAATGGAGTCATCACCCAACCCGAGCTTGAACCATATAACATAAAGAATGTGGCTCGGTATCTTGGCTCTAAAGCGGTGAGCAGTGAGATTGGTTATTATGAATCCATTCCAGCTACTAAAGTGAAGATTCTCTCGTTTACTGGAGCCAATCCGATTACGCAAAAATTAGGTAATACACTTCAGAGTATCTCTGATCTTTTTTCAAAAAAACGATTTTCGGACGAACCGAATGACGCCATCACTCAGGATGAACTATTTACCCGTCAGACTGATTTATATACTTATGATGAGATGATAAATCATCTAAAAACTATAGTAAGAACGACATTCACACCTGTTAAACCGATAGAAGAAATATCCAGTGAAAAAACTGATGCGGCCATTAAAGGAATAATGACCAATGGGGATGCGGAAATAATTTCCGAAAACATTATCGAGAGCAAAAATAGTTTAGACCATGATACAAGTTATTTTTCTCATGAAGTTATTTCAGCTGTTGATCGTGCATATGAAAAAGTAAACTCCGTGAAATCTCTTTTTGAACGTGCAGAATCTCAGCCTGAGATTAAATCTCAATTAAAATCATTAATTAATGAAGCCACTGGATTGAATGATGAGGTTATCATTGATATTGATAAAGTAGATGTTTCTAGCATATCAGACATGGCCTATAACAGGTTTAAAGATAATATCAATACTCTACATGACTATCTCTCTAAGCAAAAATCAGGGGGTTATACATCCTTTGTTTTATTTAAATATCGCCAGTTTAATCCATCCAAGCCTGATGCCTTTGCCATGCCCTATGACAGTAAGAAAAGAATTTTTCTGGCTATGTTGCCAGAAAATCAGCGCCATGGTGGATTAGTTGATACGGTGACCCATGAAGCTTCACATAATTCTTCTTACACATTAGATCATACTTATATAGGGAACGCGCGGAGTAACACCGGTTCATTTCCTTCCTCATTTGAACCTCCAACTCGAGATTCGAGGTATTTTTATGAAAATGAACGGGTAGGTAAACTGAGTGCAAAGTATGCTTTAGACTTACCCGAAAATGCTAATATCACCCAAAATCAACTAGCGCAGGCAGATATTCTGTTAAGAAACAGCAGGTTGACTAAAGCAGATACGCTTCTGAATGCTGCAGAATATAATGCTTATATGATTGACGTTCTAAGCCGGGTAAAAATAAACGGCTCACATATTGAGTTTGAAGAAAACTCATCCAGAAGCAAACGCTCTGTTTCCGGAGGAAATCATAAACTTGATGATATAATTATACTGGCTTCGATGAACGCTACGCTTCCTAGGAGGGAGGGGGGGGAATTTGAGTCATCTACCTTCAAGAAAACATTAACGGAATTTATAAACAAGGGTACGACCAGCAGTCAGGTTGATCCTGTTTATGCATCCTATCTACCAGCGTTTAATACCATTGTAGATAGCGAGGGTATTACATTGCAACAGGTGAAAGACTTAAAATCAGCTCTGCCCGCAACCGGCAACGATCTGAGGGCTCAAGCCAGATATAACTATGCGGTGCTACAATATTTATCTGGGTCGGCAGGAATTAAGCTACCAATTGATACTGATGTAATACGAAATAGCATTAATGATGATCTGAATATTGCAAGTTGCGTAGATAACTGTAAAAAGGCAGCCTCACAAAGGCTTGAGTTGTTGAAGGCGGTGCCAGAATATTTATCTGGGCCGGAAGCAATTCACGCACAGATTGATACTAATTTAATGATAAATAGAATTAAGAACACTCTGAAACATGAAAATTACACATATGATCTTAAAGTAAATGAAAGGGATTATCTTTTATTACAGTTGGAACAAAAATATATAGCTTCGAGTAAACCTCCTAAAGTCGGAGCTCAAAAATGGAGTGCTGACATAAATAAAGAAATTAATTATTTATGCGATGAGATCGAAGAAAAAAAACGCGAGGTGGTTTGTTGGGAGAATAAGAAGAATGAATCATCACGAAGACTTGATTTGTGGAGTACGGCGACGAAATATTTATCTGACCCGAAAGGAATTAAACCACCGATTGATACTGATGTAATACTCAATAACATTAATGATGTTCTTAATCATGCTGGCTACGTATATAACTATAAAGTGAGAGAAAAGGATAATCTTGAGAAAAAGTTGAGTAGAACCCCCCTAACAAGTCAGATAGAAGTGAACCGTTTACAAACCGAGATCGCAAAAAGATATAGACTAATAGATTATTGGGGGAAAAAAGCAGATGAAACATTACTAATGTTTATCTTGTGGAGGAATGTGTTTGGTTAAAACGCCTTGCTGTTACTTAATTAACAGCGCCAGATGAATAATCCCATGGTGAAGCGTGGAGTGGTTAACAATAGCGCCACGCTCTGCCATCACCCCCCTATATCTGTATCTCTGAAAAGGTCGTCCGCAGGCTGATGGCTGAGGAGCAACTCATCGTTAAGCGAGCCAGGCGGCGGCGATACAGCTCTTACTGCGGAGAAATAGGGCCGGCCCCTGAAAATCTCCTTGCCAGAAATTTTCGCTCCTGCAGGCCAAATGAGAAGTGGCTGACTGACATTACCGAGTTCCAGCTTCCGGTGGGCAAGGTCTATCTGTCGCCAGTAATCGATTGTTTTGATGGCAAAGTGGTGAGCTGGTCGATAGGAACGTGCCCGGACGCAAAACTTGTGAATGGCATGCTCGATGATGCGATCGATACGCTCAGAGAAAATGAAAGACCGGTGATACACAGCGACAGAGGCGGCCATTATCAATGGCCGGGTTGGCTGGATCGTATCAGTACATCGGGTCTTATAAGGTCGATGTCGCGCAAAGGTTGCTCGTCGGATAACGCGGCGTGTGAAGGCTTCTTCGGGCGGGTCAAAAATGAAATGTACTATGGTAGAAATTGGGCGAATATAACGTTGGAAGATTTTATCTGCTTCTTAGACAGATACATACGATGGTATAACAAGAAGCGGATCAAGATCTCATTAGGTGCAATGAGTCCGGTGAAGTACCGGCAGCATCTGGGGATCACAACATAACCAGTCCAACAAAACATCCGCACCCCCAAAAGTGACATTACTAAATTGGACTAACAGTCTGTGTCTACCCGAAGTTGAAATGTCACCCTGGTTTCCAATTTTAAAATGTCACCTTGGTGAGAGTTGTAAAGAGAAAAGGGCGTTAGCGTTTGAGGCTGGCTCTGAATTCTTCAGGGTTGGCCAGGACCGGATTGATGGCCCTGAGTTGTTCCTGGACTCTGGCCTGAGCTCGTCGTTTTGGCATCTTCTTACTGCGCTCCCTTTGACCATCCCGGTCTCGTTCATCTTGCTGAGCCTGCGCCAGTTTCAGTACGGCGCCGAGCCGCTTGTTGTCTACGATGGCACCCTGGTCAACGATGGCCAATTTGTCGAAGACCTGATAGGTCAGCGTTCTGTAGCCGTATTTGAAACCCAGCGTACCGTCAGGGTAGTCATAAACCATGATTTTCTCGCCCGCTATCCGCGTATTTTCCTCTGTGGGTTCAACCAGATAAAGCATCTTATCGTATTGGAATGTCAGCGATTTTGAGAGCGTTCTGAGCTCCTGCCAGGCAAAGATATCATCCAGCGCTGCCGGCTGTTCGTTTACCGGCCGATGGAGATTTTTTGGGTATTTGGGGGCCTTAGCAAAGCGGCGGTTGAAGTCCAGGATGAAGCTGTCCAGCCAGGCGTTGGCTTCCTCGATGCTGTTGATGTTCTCGAGCCGCATCTCTTTGATTAGTCGGTCCTGGAGCGTCAGGTTGGCACGCTCGACGCGGCCTTTGGCCTGGGAACTGTCGGCACAGATGAGCTCGATGTTCAGGTCATGCAGAACGCGTCCAAACTGCGTGGTACCAGTGCGGCGAGTTTCAGCCTGGCTGACGCGAAAAACGGCATGCTTATCACTGTAGAACGCCACGGGTTTACCATGTTTATCAATATATTCCCGCGTCGCCAGCATGTAATCGAAAGCCGATTCTGTTTCACAGAACCGCAGGTGCATCAGCCGACCGGTAGCGTCATCAATGTAAACCAACAGGCAGCATTTTGATGCACGGCCTTCAAACCAGTCATGGTGAGAGCCGTCGATTTGAATGAGCTCGCCAAGACAGTCGCGGCGATAGCGTGGTTGATAGACCCGAGGCTTGCGTCGAGCATGAGGAACCCAGAGGCCGTCAGCTATCATCCAATGACGAACGGTTTCTACAGAGATCGATATTTGGTGGCGTTCGCTGAGCTTTTCTGTGGCTAGTGTGGGTCCGAAGTCGCTGTAATTTTAACGTAGCAACACCAGAACTTGCAGCCTGAGATCATCTGGGGCGCGGTTGTTTGCTGGCTTACCGCGTTTACGCGAAGCGATGCCAGCAGCACCATCGGACAAATATCTGACAAGAACTCGCTGGAGCTGACGAACACTGAGACTCAGCAGTTTTGCTGCAGCGGCTTGTGTCAGGAGTTTGTCGCAGACTTGCTGCAGCACGGGAATACGGTTCAGTTCTTTCTGGCTCATGGTCACCAACATAGACGCTCCGGATTGTCTGCCTGTGAAAACAGACTAACCGAAAAGCGACATTTTAACTTTGGTAAAATACGACATTATCGCTTTGTGCTGACAGTCTGTGTCTACCCGAAGTTGAAATGTCACCCTGGTTTCCAATTTTAAAATGTCACCTTGGTGAAAGTTGAAAAGAGAAAAGGGCGTTAGCGTTTGAGGCTGGCTCTGAATTCTTCGGGGTTGGCCAGAACCGGATTGATGGCCCTGAGTTGTTCCTGAACTCTGGCCTGAGCTCGTCGTTTTGGCATCTTCTTACTGCGCTCCCTTTGACCATCCCGGTCTCGTTCATCCTGCTGAGCCTGCGCCAGTTTCAGTACGGCGCCGAGCCGCTTGTTGTCTACGATGGCACCCTGGTCAACGATGGCCAATTTGTCGAAGACCTGATAGGTCAGCGTCCTGTAGCCGTATTTGAAACCCAGTGTACCGTCAGGGTAGTCATAAACCATGATTTTCTCGCCCGCAATCCGCGTGTTTTCCTCTGTTGGTTCAACCAGATAAAGCATCTTATCGTATTGGAATGTCAGCGATTTTGAGAGTGTTCTGAGCTCCTGCCAGGCAAAGATATCATCCAGCTCTGCCGGCTGTTCGTTGACCGGTCGGTGGAGATTTTTGGGGCCTTGGCAAAGCGGCGGTTGAAGTCCAGGATGAAGCTGTCCAACCAGACATTGGCTTCTTCGATACTGCTGATACTCTCGAGTCGCATCTCTTTGATTAATCGGTCCTGGAGTGTCAGGTTGGCACGCTCGACGCGGCCTTTGGCCTGGGAACTGTTGGCGCAGATAAGCTCGATGTTCAGGTCATGCAGAACGCGTCCAAACTGCGTGGTGCCGGTGCGACGAGTTTCAGCCTGGCTGACGCGAAAAACAGCATGTTTATCACTGTAGAACGCCACAGGTTTACCATGTCTATCAAGGTATTCCCGCGTCGCCAGCATGTAATCGAACGCCGATTCTGTTTCACAGAACCGCAGGTGCATCAGCCGGCCGGTCGCATCATCGATATAAACCAACAGGCAGCATTTTGATGCACGACCTTCAAACCAGTCATGGTGAGAGCCGTCGATTTGAATGAGCTCGCCAAGACAGTCGCGGCGATAGCGTGGTTGATAGACCCGAGGCTTGCGTCGAGCATGAGGAACCCAGAGGCCGTCAGCAATCATCCAATGACGAACGGTTTCTACAGAGATCGATATTTGGTGGAGCTCGCTGAGCTTTTCTGTGGCCAATGTAGGTCCGAAGTCGCTGTAATTTTCACGTAGCAGCGCCAGAACTTTCATTCTCAGTTGCTCAGGAAGATTATGGTTTCCTGGTTTGCCACGCTTCAAGCTGGCGAGCCCTGGAGTTCCTGACAAGCGGAACTTATCCATCAGGCGCTGAACCTGACGTTCGCTGAGATCCAGCTGACCTGCAGCATCACGACGACGTAACCGTTTTTCACAAACAGATTGGATAACCTGGGCGCGAACTAACTCTTTATCAGACATAGTCACCAACATTTTGGGGATCCCTGGAGTCACAAAAGCTTAGAGCCTTTATGCCTGAAAAAGGAACATTTCTAAATGGTTAAAAAGTGACATTACTAAATTGGACTAACAGTCTGTGTCAAGGCTAAGTAGAGATGTCCGCCTGCCAGCAAAGTTGAAAAGGCCGCTGAGAAAATATCTTCCACAGCGACCTTTTTGGCATACAGTCATTGAGTGAGTTAATTCATATTGAAATGAAAAACTCCTCTTCATTTCGTCTCTTATAATCATCATCCCATATGAGTTTTATTCGATATTTGTTTTTACTACCGAAACTTAGTCCCGCAATGATCTCAATTCCGTGTTGTGGGTGCAGTATCTCATATGGGAACTTGTCTTCTAAATCCGATATTACAAGGTATTCATCACCGTCATTTCATTATCCTCAATCAGATAGAGCACTTTGTCATACTGGACCGTCAGGGATTTTGAAACGCGGCGCGGTTCCCTCCACGTGAAAAATGCTTCCAGATCATCATCATTTTCAAGTGACCGATGTACATCAAAGTTGTGCCGGGGAGCTTTCGCAAAGCGCCGGTTGTAATCGGCCATAAATTCATCAGCATAATCATTAGCTGCGACCACTGAAGAAATTCCCCTGAGCCGGAGTTCCTTTACAAGGCGATCCTGCAGAGTCAGATGGGCGCGTTCAACGCGGCCTTTGGCAGAACTGGTATTCGCACAAATAGTCTGAATATTCAGTTCGTGCATCGCGCGGCCAAACTGGGTATAGCCATCGCCACCAGTGGCATTTTTATTGTTGATCCTGAATACGCTGGCTTTGTCGCTGTACAACGCCAGCGGCTTGCCATGTTTTTCCAGATAGCCTCGTGTTGCCTCAAAGTAGGTGAATGTCGATTCCGATTTCACAAAGCGAAGCTGCATCAGCTGACTCGTCGCATCGTCGACGTAGACCAAAACAGTACAGGCGGGCGCACGGTTTTCGAACCAGTGGTGATCACAACCATCAATCTGGATCAGTTCACCACAACAGGCACGGCGATAGCGAGGCTGCTGAATTTTTGGCGCTCGCTGTTTGCGAGGGATCCAAAGTCTGGCCTTAACCATAAGCGACCGTACCGTTTCTTTAGACAGATGAACGTCATGCAGTTCTGCGAGTTTTTCACACGCCAGTGTCGGTCCAAAGTCCGTATAGCGCTCATGAATTATGTTGAGTACATACTGGGCAAGACCCGTGGGAAGCTGATTATTGCTTGGTTTGCCACGACGACGGTTAGCGATACCGAGCGGGCCATGTTCGCGGTAACGTGACAGAAGACGTCGGCACTGGCGATCGGAGATACCAAGGCGCTGCGCTGCCATTTGTGTTGTCAGGCGCCGGTCGATAACGTCCTGAACGATTTTGAGTCGGTTAACTTCGTCCAAAGTGAAAAACTCCGCTGCCTGAGCCGTCATCAGAATCCCTCAATGGTGAGTCTACGTGACGGACATTTTAACTTAGCCCAGAGCGGACATTACAACTTTGCTACTACAGTCTGGGTGCGCATAACGAAGATTATGTTAAATTGCATTGGTGGTTACGCACCGGGCTGGCCATCCTGGCTATAACTCACCTCACCTTCAATCATTACCGGTCTCCGATCAGCGTTTGCCAATATGTGCATCAACATCGCTGGCTTCAATCATCAGTCGGCGTGCCCTGATGAAAACGCATCTGCCATCGACTGCCATTCTCTTCTGAGGTTAACAACCAGATCGACGATCACCATGTGCAGTGAGTAACCGCCTTCCACGTCCAGCTGCTGCAAATGCTGATCCATTTTTGCCGCCATTTGGCGAAAGTCGGCCATTGTCATCGGTATCTCCTTTTTACCGGTTTGGCAGAGAGTAACTCTATGCGAGCTCCAGCGTGACCGTGTGGTGATCTGGCGTACTGTCGACGAGTCTGGCGTGCAAACCATATTCCGTCATGACACGAATAAAAGTGACGGTGTCACCAATAATGCGAAAGGGTGCGGGATGCAGGAGGCGTCCGTCCAGGGTAAAGGCTGCATTCAGCGCCATTTTTTCGACGTAGAAGCCATTGTTAAGTGAAGGCGTCAGGGTCACGCCGGATTTCCACTCCCGTGCATCCATCACGTAATTGTCCCAGCCCTGGTCTTTCAGCGTTTCTGAGGCGTAGGTGAGTCGGAACAGATCTGACTGTGCGGCCAGATTGCCACTGCAGGAGTGCCACAGGTAGTCCAGGTGCTGACGCAGTTTGCCGGCCGGTCCGTGCTTACGCCCGCGTTCAAGTAGCCAAGTGATGTCGACGGCGACGCTTTTGTGGAATCGCTTCTGCCTTTGGGCAGTGGCCAGCCAACGAATAAGGAATAAATTTTCTGCATATGGCGTGCTGGCGATACCCTCCTGACGCCCCAGCCCCAGCGCTAAAGTGGTGTTTTCCGTGGTAACGGATTCGATCTTGTCTAACAACGTCTACCCTGCCCGTTTTGGCGAATGATTGATAAGAGACCTGCGATCCATCTTTATTCAGTGTAACCGGCAAGAAGCAGGGTGACCAGTTGCTCATTTGTCATTGTAATCATTTGTCATTGTAATAAATACTTATGTAATACATGAGTATTTCAGTTTATACCCCATGCCACGCTGTATCACGTTATGTCAGGTTTATTCGGTTGCATTAGTAGTAAGGGAGTACTACTTTAAGACGCCGGATAGATTCATGCAAGCCAACAATATCTTCAGTATCGGTATTGCAAAAACGGGAGTGACCATAGATTCCTAACCATGAACGGACATGCCTGCACAAAGTTCTTATGACACGCCCTCCAGAAATAAGGGTACGCACTCGATCACGACCATGAGGATATTTATGCTAATTTCCCTTGTGAAGTATTATCAACACTTGTCACACAATTATCATATTGATCCACGCTCAGCGTTTTCTAAAAATGTGCCGCAGGTCTGATATTCGGCTTCCCTGCACCGGTACCGCCGCAGCACAATGGGGCTCTGAAACGACAGCCGGGCTGTTCGGTTGTGATGAGGGCCTTTGCAGGCCGAAAAATACGCAGGGTGCGGAGAATGAAAAATTGAGTATCATCCCCCCCTCGAGATGGGCCAGATTTCACGTAGCGCGATCAGCCTGCCTGACGGATTTGTGAAATGGCTAGGTATTTCAGTATAATGCGTGGTGTGGAGAGTGTTAGGGAACGTCCCCCGGGTAAAATCGGAAACCTTTCCACAGGCAGATCTCCGACTCATGTATGCCGTTATTAATCGAAACTATCACTCAACTGCCATCTGCGGGATCTCTCATTCATTTATCCAAGTGTCCGGTAAAACATGCTATCCAGAGGCTATTTCTTTTTGGCATTGAGAAACGCGTCCGCCATTGATGTGGAGATTTTTGTGGCTACACTACTTATCTGTTCCTCTAATGAACGTTCTCGTTTCTTTCTATTAAGCACCATTGGGCGTACTACCCTATGTTCATCGTGTATTGGTTTAACACGGGGTAAGCTATCTGCCTGTTTTTTCTTTACGAAATGGACATTGAATACTTTTTCTGAGCCTCTATTTTGATCTTGAAAAACAAGGGTTATTTCGTCTTCGGAATCTTTGACTAGACACGTTTTTATGCGTATTCCATTAATTTCTTTTTCGAATTCTGACAATAATTCGTTGATTTTATCATGCTCGAGAAGAATATAATTTACACGAAATCGCATTATTAATGCGGCCATTGATGATGACTGTCATGTTTTCGCTGTCATCAACAACTAATTCAACGTCTCTTATTGATAACGTACCCACAATATGAGGTGTTAGGACCGGAGTTATTGGCATTTCTTTGGAAGCGGGTGTCCTTCTGTTCTCAGAGGGGGGATTTATAGTTAACCCTGGAGTGATAGCCTGTTCTTGATGATTAACGTTATTGCAATTCCTTTCGGAGACAAGCTCGTAGCGACATGCAAATGTCCTTTTTCCGTTGTGTATCTGTATTTTACCTTTCTCCATGGAGGCAAAGGCAATGAGATTGGCGACATCTTTGATGTCAATCCGCATTTTTGAAAATTCCGTTGCTTCGAAAGTAAATCTGATTTGTACTCCACCGGTTGAGCCTTGTATCTTTAATCCGCCGCTGGATATTATTACTCCTTTCTCAATTAAAACTGGTTCCCACCCAGGCATTAATGTGGGGGCTATTTTATTCTTTAAAATAGGCTCTGATTGATAACACGGATGAATAGGCCAGGGTGGGCCTAAAGAATCAAATAGAACTCGTGAGCCGTATGAATTTTCATAGTAGAAAACATCCCGGCCACATTTTTGGCAAGAGGTATTTGGGACTGTGAATGAAGAGAGAGAGTCGAATTTACTCGTTGTCACCTTATGTTTGGGTGTTTTTTTATATTCATGAGACAAATATTCAGCGGCATACTCTTCATCAACTGTGATGGGAACAACTCGCCCTCTCAGTTTTCTAAATATCGTTATGCTCATTATCCTGCCCTCCCTGAGTAAATATTATTTCAGTTATGACGAGATGACAAATGTTATCGTTCAGACATTATAACGATAACCAGACTGATCCAGTAGTAGTTGCGGCGTTTTACCTGTGATGTCTGTGGGCGCATGGGACACCCTGGGAGCCCCTTTCCGCTTTGTGTTATTTCCGGCACTCCCCCCGCCCTGCCCCGCAGACACCCGATGTTGTGGTATTGGCTCAGTCATAGCCACTCCATGTGGTGTTTTATGCCCTATTCCCCTGCCCCGTATTGCGGGCCGGGGTCAATTATTTGTTTCCGATTTCTGGTGTATTTCCAGAAGTCGGAAGTAAAATTGATAGGCTGACCGATCACCGGCACGAATTAATCTGCGTGCGCCCTGCCCGTCTGTCCTCGATAATTTACCCCAGGGCCGATCGGTGCTGGAGGAAGGACGAATTGTTGGGCAGATTTTAGGGTAAATAAACCCCCAGTTGCGCACCGCGAAATCTGGCAAACTTGCGGGGGGTATCATCGACAATTTTTACGTAGCGCCCCCCACCGACAATGCCGTCGCTTTTCGCCCTGGCTGACAAAAATTTTCCGCGACAAGGATGTCGTCAAGCGAACCGCCCCGGGACCGCCTTTGCTTGTCCTGGGTGGGCCTTCGGGCAAACCCCTATAAAGCCGATCTCCACAGACTTATCCCCCGTTTCTGTGGATAACCCATATATGGTATATTGGTTCGGGTTTTTAACACAGCATAAGGTGTTTATAACCACCGGTGGCGGTGTGACGGGCGTCAGCCGCCGCCGGTATTTCGATCCTTACTCTTCGGTATTTTTCCGTTATACTCCAGTTTTACCGATTTGCAGATCTGCGCCAGCCGATTTATTGCGAACGATCACCGCGGCGTTCTCAGGCACAATAGTGGCTGAGTTTTCTGACTTTGTCCTTTCAGCCCTCTTGAATGTGGGTGATTTATCATCAGATTGTGCTACGTGAAAAATAATTTTTTATCAGGGTCATGGTACTGCAGATTTTACGTAGCGCGATCGGGAGATATGACTGACTTCCCTCCCCCCCGAGACGGGTTGTTAGGGAAAGGTGGAGGAATTTTCTGATCGGGAATACCGACTTTACGGGGTGAACTGTGTCACTGATAGCCTATGAACCTGCCGCCTCCGATATGGAAACGGTCTCCAGTCCCTATTTCGATTTTGCTCAGGCCGTTGCCATGCGGCGGATGGCATTGAACCTGTCGGATCAACCGGCCTATCTGCTGGCACCGGAGATCACCTTGTTGCTCGACAACATGACCGATCTGCGCCGGCGAATGCTGTTTGATTTTTTATGGAATACCGGCGCCCGCATCAACGAGGCTCTGGCAGTAACACCGAAAGACATTGTGCTGGATGCGGTGAAACCCTTTGTGGTACTGCGAACTTTAAAGCAACGAAATCATACGGCAGGGCGGCGCGGTCGCCCAGGGAAAGACACACCGGTGAAACGCACCTTACCGCTACTTGACCCCAGTTTTGCGCGCCGGCTGCGCGATCATCTGGCCACCTTTACCCGTTATGTCACCAAACCGGTATGGGAGATCTCCGATGACACCGCTCGCAACTGGTTAAAGGAAGCCTTGGGTCATGCACAACGAAACGGTATGCACTTCTCCATTGAGAGCATCACACCACATACGTTTCGGCACAGTTTTGCCATGCACCTGCTTTACAACCGGGTACACCCGAAGATCCTTCAGTCGTTCATGGGACACCGGGACTACAAAAGCACCGAGATCTACACACGGGTATTCGCGCTGGATGTCGCCGGTCAACTTGGTGTGCGATTTGATATGACACCTGAGCAAGCGTTTAAATTGCTCAGTCCGAACAGATAATCTCTCCACACATAGCCCGTACCGGCGGATCACCGCGGCGGCAATGCCATAACGCCCGTAGCAGTGATAAGACATACCCTTTAAAAGTGACAGTGTCATGATTAAGAAACAGGCTCATTAGAATAACGCTTCGCCGCTGGACGGTAACCTCTGGTCGTCATTTGTTGGTTACTGGGCCTGATGTTGGTCGCCATGGGAACCTGCTTTACTGCAAGACCGATCAGGTGATTATCAGATACAAAAACGGGATGATATCAAATGGCTCTCACCACGCACTCTCATATCGGAGACATCGTTAGGATTGCACAGCAAAAATACAGATCCCACTGATTTTGCCAACCCGCACTGATCCTCGGACATAGGCTCATTATCCTGGGTCGACCTGCCTATGGCGCACTGTTACACATTGATAACTTGTGATCCAACTGTATTCAGTCTATATTTAGACTTGTTCCGATGATATAGAAGAAGGAGATATAATGAAAACCGAGACAATCAGCTACTTGAAACAGAATGCCGCCAAACTCGATCTGAGCGAGCCTCTGATCGTGACGCAAAACGGCCATCCTGCTTACGTAATCGAATCCTATGACGATCGTGTTCGTCGGGATGAAAGCATTGCGCTACTCAAACTGATGACGCTATCTGAAAAAGACATTGAGTTAGGCCGCACCTATACACGTGAAGAAATCCTGGATGCGCTTTAATGGCCGTGTGTGACGTCACTTTTATTTATTCATCCACGGCAAAAATGACGATGCAAACCATCGCACATTTCCTGCGATCTCGCCAGCTTGATCCCAAACCGGTGATCGCGAATGTGCTGGGTGAATTTGAAGAGAAAACGGGTCTCTTTCCTGAAGGAAGTCCCGTCTGTCAGGAACTTCTGGAATTAGGTTGTGCCAAATACCGGGAATGCAACACGGCAGACGGTTACCGGGTCCTGTACAGCACGCACTTGAATGAGAAAGACGGCGTTATCTATGTGCATGCTGTCTTATCCCAAAAACAGCATCTCGCCAGCCTGTTGTTCAATCGAATTCTGGAATGGCAATAAGACCTAGGTATTGGTCTCCAGGGCTAAAGGCTCCCTACACACTCGGCGCGCTATTGAGACCTGAATGATCCTGTTATCGAGAAACCTGCCGCCAGTTCCAATGGGTCATATGACACGGCGTAAAACGGAAGACTCGTGCACCCTTAATTATTTACGCAATAAAATCAGTTTAATACCCGATTTTCATCGAGCAGCAGACCGCGTGGTTACCACCTAACATACTGATTACTGGTCTATTTTTCGACGTTGAGCCCGAAGTTTGATGGCTTCCAGCGTTTCTCTTTCTTGGTCACGGTGCCCCACTTTCTTGTACCATCCAGCCAGTTTTCTTAAGTCGGGCACACTCACCTTTTCATTAGGATCATAAGCCTCCAGCTGCGCCATATGTTGGGTCAGTAGCGAGATACATTTTCTGGCCCACTCCCCTTCAGCAGCTGATCCCGCCGTCACATGAGGGCGTCGTGGCAGACGTGGGCGCATCGGTTTCACCGCTTCAGGCGTGGACTCATCGACGTAGGTAAATTTGATAGCGTGTACGGAGCGGCCAATCTTCACCGGCTCCCATATCACCGAGATATCGGTCGAGGCATTGATCCGATCGAGAGAAGGTTGCAGCAGTTTTTGCCTGAAATCCCGGTAATCCTGGTATTTTCCCTGTAGGTTAGCCTTCTCTCGCATCCATTCGATCTCGAGGGTCACTTCTATGGTCCCGTGACTCCGATACCGGGTCAGGTTACGTGCCTTGACCAGCCAGCTGTAAAGACGGATCGAGAAAGGAGTATCTAGCCTGGCCAAGTTTATAAAGTCCAGCTTGGTAAAGCTTTCCTTCAGCTCAAACAGATAAGGGGCAACGTCCTGGCCAAAACGCAACACGACCGCACTGTGGTCGTCATTGCTGACATACTCGAGACGCGAAAACCAAGAAAGCTGAACCGTTCTGACCTTCCCATTTCTGTCTTCCTTGTAGATCGTCACTGGTTTTTTCATCAGGCTATCAGCGGCATCACGCAATTGCCGGTGACTGCTGGTCGGATTGACACCGTAAATACGCTGGTAATCACGAGGATAAAGCGTGTACAACATGTCCGGTTGTGGCTTTCTGCTATCAATTTGCGCAAGGGCTAGGTTCAGGAGGCGCATTTCGTCCAGTGTGACGCCATAGGCACCCTCAAGAAGATCGTTCCCCTGCACCACAGTCAATGTGTCATGATTCATTCGCTCTATCCATAATGTGGAAACACGGTAACATTATTCCACATGAGTAAGGGCCGCGTAAATCGTAATCACCCCCTGATTCATGATATTCCTCACAACAAATTTATCCGCATCAGGAAATGATTCCACCTTGCCTTACGAACAACCATACCAGGATACCTAGTGACATCACGCCGACACAGATAAAAGCTCCACCTTTATAGTACAATAACAGGAAATGTCTCCACTCATAGAAATACCCCGAATATTCCCCCTATCCTTTCACCAGGTGAGCCACTGAATAAAAGCCGGTATCAAAACAATCGGTATACAGAATAAGATCTCGATGCGGCTCATTACATGCCCATGAAATTACTCCCCCCTTTCCTGTCATTTTTAACAGGAAATTTGTCCCCCTCCCGGGCAGCCGAACAGGTAATTTCTCCACCTTTGTTTGTTGCATGAACAGGAAATGGCCCCCTCTATGTAGTCAACTTATACAGGAAATCCATCCACATACATTTCGGAGGTACCGAAAATTCCTCAACCTTTATTCATTTCCTCGCACCACAGGTCAAACAGCATCGTACTCAACCACAGGAAATGTCTCCACTGTTACTCACTACCTTATACATAAAATCAATCCACCTATAACTAGCCTCTAACAGGAAAAACCTCCACCTTTCCTCACGTACCAACAGGAAATATCTCCTCTAATTAGAGTAACTCGTTGTACAGTAAAGAAAGACACAGCAGATAAAAGTTCCACCTTTGAGCGGTCACTTCGCACCGTCCGGCATACTGACAGGCTAAACCATTCAGTGGAGCCTGGAGTGTTCGACATGAAATAGCTCCACTTTTGCGTGTGATCCCAGCAAGATACATAATGGTGATTCAGACAGCTTCTGTAGCAATAAAATGGCTGTCTAGAGTCCAAGATATTAATTTATCAACAGAAATTCCTTCTTCGTATGGCATGAAAAGGATCCACGTAGATCATGAAATAGATCCACAGGAAACAGAAAAACACTCCACACGCATGGATGTATACCATTGATATGGTTGTGTTATTTAACCTATAAAGGTAAAGTTAAAAAGAATGAAATAACAAATATCCTTCGGATATCTTTTTATGATCTTCGATCATTCAATCCCTTCTTCATATATCCTCATAATCACGTCGGTTCTGTCTTCTGCTGATATATGTCATCTTTATGCATATTTGCCTCCATATAGTTTTAACTGTTGTTTTGCGCTTTTGTTGGTGTTTTACTAGAAAGATGCAAAACACTAAATAAGGGATAATATGGACCTCAAGTCAACGCTGGATCGTTGTATAGAGCGCGGTCAATTTATGACGCAGGAAATCGCTAAAGCGCAATTTGGTAACGATAGCCCAGAAGCTCGAGCGATTACTCGGCGTTGGCGGATCACTGAAGCTTCAGATCTTGTGGGTGTTACAGCGCAAACGATCCGAAACTATGAAGAGTCAGGAAAGTTACCATCCCCGGAAACTGCAATGATCGGTCGGGTTGAGCAACGCACCGGATACTCCATACAGCAAATCAATGCGATGAGAGATGTGTTTGGTACCCGCCCAACAAGGCCGGCAGGACAGGATCCTGTTGTCCTTGCAGTAGCTGCTCATAAAGGGGGGGCTTATAAAACATCTACATCGGTACATATTGCTCAATGGATGGCATTACAGGGGTTGCGTGTCTTATTAATTGACGCCACGGATCCTCAGGCAACCGCATCGCTTTATCATGGCTATGTCCCGGATTTGCATATTCATCCGGAAGATACCCTTTTACCGTATTATATGGGGCAGCGCGACGATGCCGCGTATGCCATCAAACCAACATGCTGGCCTAACCTAGACATTATTCCATCCTGCTTGGCTGTACACCGCATCGAATCCGAAATATATCCGTTGCATGATGCCGGGAAACTCCCAGTTGCGCCCCACCTTCTTCTTCGGGCAGCCATTGAATCTGTTTGGGATAGTTATGATGTAATTGTGCTGGATAGTGCACCTAACCTTGGGATAGGGACAATTAATGTCGCCTGCGCCGCCGATGTCATTGTCGTTCCTACGCCTGCGGAGCTGTATGACTATGTATCTACCCTGCAGTTCTTCACCATGTTGCGCGATCTGATGCTAAATATTGATTTGAATGGTTTTGAACCCGATGTTCGCGTCCTGATCACGAAATTCAGTAATGCAGTCGGCAGCCAATCTCAATGGATGGATGATCAAATTCGTAACGCTTGGGGGGGGATGGTTTTGAAGGAAGTGGTCCGTGTGACAGATGAAGTCGGTAAAGGTCAGGTGAGGATGCGTACCGTTTTCGAACAGGCTGCGAATCAACGTTCAACGCCAGCTGCCTGGCGTAACGCTGTGGCCATTTGGGAACCGGTTTGTGCTGAGATCTATAATCGATTAATCAAAACTCGTTGGGAGAATGCATAATGAAAAGAGCCCCTGTATTACGTCATGCACCGACGATTAATTTTGATGAAGCTAATGCGGTTCCGGTCAAGGAGAGTGAACTCTCACCTTCGGCGCCCGCAGTAAGCCAGCTTTCTTCACGTGTTAGCGGGATGAAAGGAAACTCTATCACCCTGCCTGTCTGTGGTGAGGATGTTACCTTTGTTCTGAAAACCATCGCTTCGGATCAGATAGAAGTCAGAACGACCATCTTTGCCGGCAACGAACGTCTTCAGGACTTATTGACCGAATCTTCCCTTGATGATTTGTTGCCCTCGTTTCTGACGTCAGGCCAGCAGTCCCCAGCTTTTGGGCGTAGTCAGAATGGCCTTGTCGAAATTGCTGATGGCAGTCGACGTCGTAAGGCCGCCATTCTGACAAGTAGTGAGTACAAAGTTCTTGTCGGTGAATTGAGCGACGCGCAAATGCGCTGGCTATCCCAAATTGGAAATGATTATCGGCCAACCAGTGCGTATGAACGTGGGTTACGCTATGCCCGTCGGCTCTTTTCAGAATTTAGTGGGAACGTCAGCCATCTCGCTGAGGCAGAGAACATATCACGCAAGATTATTCAGCGCTGTATAAAAACCGCCGAACTGCCAATTGAAACCTTGCAGTTGTTTGCAAACCCCAATGAGCTGAGCGCCCGTAGTGGTGAAATGCTCTATAAGTTTCATGCGTCTGATTTTGCAGCGCTAAAGCTGCTGACGCAAACGCTGCACGAACAGCAATCTGAAGGTGCCACATTCAGTACTGAAGAACTGCTAAAGCGCCTGATGCCTGTTACCAGAACGAAATCAGATGTTACCGTACGTAAGTTTGCAATTGGTATTGAGGCGAAATATTCGGAAAAAGCAGTGTCCTTTAATCTGACGGATGCGCCTGCTTCTCTGGTTGAACGTATTGAAATACTGCTCGCCGAGCATGCAAAAACACAAGAATAATCACTTTTGAAGTGGGACCACGGTCCCACTTCAATTTTTGCGTTCACATAAAATTATTATACGTTTTTTTAACTGATGGGACCATGGTCCCACTTCATGATTTAGTCAATCAACTAGATAATAAGAAAATTGAAACTGCACTAAACCTTTCAGGGATTCCTTTATTTTTTATTTCCATAATTAACTCATTGTTTCGCCGCGCTTAATCTAGCCTCGCCCTGCCCTGTGGCAAGTATTCGCTGGCGCCGCCGGCATCACCCGTTCGCACTCCTTCCTCGTTGTTCCCGTCGTTTGCGCATGCGGCTTCGGCCGTCGTACCTGCCACATCCCTGACTGGCGAGCCTTTTTTTGCGCCATGGCGAGAAAATGAGTTCTTGCTTCCCAAGGGAGACACACCATGAGCAACCAACTTTCCTTCGATGCACTGTTAGCCCCCGAAACTGCGGTTCAACGTGCGCCACGAATGACACCACGTGAAGCCAGAAAGCAATTCATCAAGACGTTCTCAGTTATTGCGACCTATCATCGCCAGCTCGATGTTTTCCGTGACTTCATTCGCCTGGCTGCAAATGAACTCGATTTAGCGTGTGTGCGTTCAGAGGAGGGCAGGGAAGAAGCTGTTCAGATTTGTAAGCGATACGAGGCTGTTGATCTGCAGAGGATGCAGGAACTGTTTTGTTTCCTGATCGGCGCGATGGAAGGGGAAATGGATGATCTGCTCGGTGGCATATTTATGGAACTTGAATTTGGCACGTCATCGATGGGGCAATTTTTCACGCCGAGCGAAGTCTCACGACTCATTGCAGCCCTGACACTCGGGGACCATGTTAAAGAGCTGGAATATCGCCCGTTTATCTCGCTGGATGAACCTACCAGTGGTTCGGGCGGCATGGTGATCGCCGCTGCTGAACACTTGCTCTCTAAAGGGTATAACCCGCAACAAGTGCTCTACATCCGTTGTACAGATATCGATCCGTTGGCTGCAGATATGTGTTTTATCCAGCTTGCGCTATTGGGATTACCAGCCTCGGTCTATACCGGAAATGCGTTGACGATGAAAATGTCCAAAGTGAGGCATACCCCGATTTATTACGCCAACGACTGGGGCGAAAGACTTCGCCTGGTTGATATGGTCACGAAATTCAAAGCGGTGTTACAAGCGGTTTAGAGGGGGAAGGGGAGCTGTTGCTCCCTTTCGATGTTCGATCTTCGCAGCCCTATTGGTTCCTGCCGGCGTTGAGCCGACAGGAACCAATGTACCCATCGCTTGCAGCCGGCTGATGCCGGCGCCGCTTTCACTGCCCGACCGCTTATGCGGCCGGACGCTAAGGCTGCCAGGCAAAAGCCTGGCCCTTTCTGGTGTCCCCCTTTAGTGCTGGCTACGCGCAAGGCGTCCGTCCCCGTGACTGACCCTGGGCCGGGGCGCGGCCAACACAAGGGTACGCTTCGCCGGCATCCTCACCCGTTCGCACTCCTTCCCTGTGGTCAGTCATTTGCGCTGCGGCCTCCGGTCCCGCCCTTGTGTCGTCAGCTGATACCCCGTCCCGGTCATGTTGTCACGGCGCCAGTCACCCCGCGCCGGCAAAAAGCCAAAAGGGGTATACACCAGAAAGAAGTCGAAACGGGAGGGTTTATGACGAAATCATTCAAAGGGGTACTGGCCGAGCTGGCCACGACCCATAAGAACAGTGCGCTGCAGGGTGAAGGTATTTCGTGCCGCGTCTCATGGGCGGCGGAAGCGGTGTTGGCGTTTCTGGAGCGATGCCCGGGGGATGATCGCGATGCCACTACGGTATTCACCGATTTGATGGCCGATATGTTCCACCTAGGGCAACACCTGCACATCGCCGGTGTTTATGCCGATTTTCCGTTGTGGCGGCAGACGGTATTGCTCACGGCGATGGGGCATTTTGACGCTGAAACCATCGCGTCTACGGGGGCAGAGGTGAGACACCCGGATGCCGCATTCGCCCTGCTGACGTATATCAATAGTCGCAAACAGCATGATCAACACATCAGTGTTGCCGCCAGCTTACTGGCGACAGAACTGGTTCTGCTGAGTTCCCGTCTTGAGCCCTTGTCGAATCCGAATGCACTGACCACCGTCATCGCCGAAGTCTACAAATAATCATCAGGGCGATGAGATATCGCCCATTCAAAAATTGGATATCACCATGAATAACAAGATTTGTTTCAAGGGTAAAAAGACATTAGACGTGATCACTCATGCTCGCGAACAAGGTTGTGATCTGCTGCTGGTCAAGGATGAGGGCGTATATTTAATGGCCGCAGCACGTGCCAACGGAAAGCTGTTGCTGGCCTATGCGGAAGGACTGGATCCGACAATGCGTGACAGTGGTGACGTGTTTGATGATGCCTGTCGTTTATGTGGTGGTGACGACTTTATGGAGCGGATCCCGTCAGGCGATTCGACCTTTGATCATCTGCTCGAGAATCAAGGTCATCTTGAATTTCTCATTACACAAACCGAGTTCTGTATGACGTCGGTGGGTTAAAAGCGTCGCCCTGTTCGTATCCATGACAGAGCCGCAGGACGGTAAAGCACCCTTGATACTCAACATGAGTATCAAGGGTGGTCATAGGGCCAGTATCCCACAATAAAGTGACTCAATTTGATGCGTTACGCCGTGTGTGAGTCTTTATTGAACGCATGTTGAGTATCTATATTTACGCAATATGCGTAACTTTATCTTGATGTGGTCCCTGTTTTTCTTATAATAATACTCAAATTGAGTAACTAAAGGTCTGTAAAATGCACATTTGCTGTGATGATGGTTCTACCAACGTGAAGCTCGCCTGGTATGTGGGTGGGGAGTTACGCACGACCCTGTCACCCAATTCGTTCCGCCAGGGTTGGAAAATCGATGGCATAGGCAGCCGCCGCACGTTCAACTATCTGGTCGATGGTGTGAAGTACACCTTTGACGACGTCAGCCAGCAGGCGATCAGCACGACCCACATTGAGTACCAGTACGGTGATACCAATCTCCTGGCGGTGCACCATGCCTTGCTCAACAGTGGCGTGGAGCCGCAAGCGGTTAAGCTGACCGTCACATTGCCGATCAGTGAGTTTTATACCGAGGACTGTCAGAAAAACACGGTCAACATTCAACGAAAAATCGACAATTTGCTTCGGCCGGTGACGTTGAACAAGGGGGAAGCCTTTACCGTGACCGCTGTTGAGGTGATGCCTGAATCTCTCCCTGCGGTGTTTTCTCCCCTGGTCCGGGAGAATGTCGCCCGCTGGAAACGTCTCTGGTGATTGATTTGGGCGGCACGACGCTCGATGCCGGAGTCATTGTCGGGCAGTTCGACGATGTGACGGCGATCCACGGCAATCCAACGATTGGTGTTTCGATGGTGACACAGGCCGCGTTGACGGCGCTGCGTATGGCGGACAGCGATACGAGCGCCTATGTTGCGGATACGGTGATCCAGCGCCGCCATGATCGCGACTTTTTGTCGCAGCTGATTAATGATGCTTCCCGGGTTGATGACGTTATCGCCGCGATAGAGCACGGTATCACCCGGCTTGGCGATCGGGTGGTGAACGAACTGGCACGATTCCGGCATGTAAACCGGGTTTGGCTGGTCGGTGGGGGTGCTCCGCTGATAGAATCCGCGGTAAGAAAAGCCTGGAAACTGCCGCCAGAGCGGATAACGCTGGTCGAAAGCCCGCAAATGGCGCTGGCGAGTGAAATGGCATTGTATAAACAAGAGGGATAACCGTGAGCGATAACAGCAGTGATACCCGCCGTAAATTTACAAGCTATTTGCAGCTGGACTGCGAAGCCGATCGCCGTGCCCTGGATGTCGTTGAATCCATTTCGCAGCGAGTACGCGGGGATTTTCTGCGTAATGCCATCATCACAACGGCGGCATTACATCAGCTCGATCCACGGTTACCGGTGCTGTTGGCCACGTTATATAACGGCCAGTTGACCAGCGAGCAGCTGGTCAACCTGGTCAGCGAAACAACCGGCTGGAAACCTGAAAGGGCGGCGATCCGTGACGTAATTGCGGCGCTGTCCGGCGATGATTGTCGATCGGCTATTCCGGTCGAACCTGTTCAGCAGCCGAGCGAATTGGCTCCCCTGGGAGAGGCGCGCAAGAAACTGGGTAAATTGGTCTGAGGAGCAATTATTGCCGGTTTCTGTGTTTTCTCTCGCGTTCAGGGTGCAAAAATTGCCTATTTTTTAGAAGGGATGGCAATGCATGGATGTTTTGGAATTGAGATTATGGCGTGCCGGTCAATATTTTACGTTGTCTGAGGCGCGTTCGCTACGTCCTGGTAGCCATTGGCGGCAAGAAGATGCCGCTAATGCTCTGGGGGTATCAGAACGGACCTACCGAACCTATGAAAATAGTGGTGTGTCCCGATCGGCTAGCTTGGGGATCCAGACACTGATGTTGATCCGTCTGCTCCCCGATTTGCGTCGGATGGACCCACCGCAAATCGTCTTGCAACTGCAGGCGCTGACGCGCCATGACCTGACAACACCCCAGTCCGGTGGCGTGATATCGCTTGTTATGCCTTCTGCAGGTATGAAGGCCTGGCGGGGTTCGCTGGGTTGGACGCAAAAACAGACCGCGGATTACCTGGGTGTTTCGCTGCGGACCGTCAAGCACTACGAGCAGGGGCCTTTGCCGCGTCGGCTGATGCTGGCCGCCCAGGCTGTTACGCTGGCCACATTGTTACCGGTCTGGTCAACCTATCCGTGTGCCAGGCTGCTGCAGGTGTTGGATCAATTGGTCAATATCGACGTGAACTAGCGCAGGGTTTATGGTGGCCAGGGCTGGCCACGAAAAGGATCCCCGGCATGGCCGGGGCCCCGAAACATCGCACTCCCGTCTGTCTTGTCATTTTCCTTTTTCCTCCCAACGGTCACTGCCGGCCTCGAACCGGCCGTGACCGATCCCTCTGATATTAACCTCCGCGCGCTCTTCCATTTTTCCGCCCTGCAGGCGGGGACCAAAAGGGTATGGCGTCGCCTGGGCTTACGCCGTAGCCCGAACGTAGCCGTGCCGCTACGCCCGCAAGGGTTCGCGTTGCCCGTATCCTCTCCCGTTCGCACTCCCTCCCTGTGGTCAGTCATTTGCGCTGCGGCCTGCGGTACGGCACCTGCATTCTCCGCTTTGCGCACGTCTGTGTTCGGGCTACGGCGCAAGCCGATATCCGACAACCTGACTGGAGAAGAATGATGCTGAACTGGTGTGCAAACCGAATTATTGCGACGGGATCCTCAGATCAACTGATCGCTATGACCCATTTTGCCCGGAGTGAAGAAAGTGGAAGTTTTTTCAACGAGACCGATGTCGATGTGACGGCATTTGAAGGGACTGTGCAGATTGATTTTGATACACGGTGGGCTCCTCCGGAATGTGTCGATATCAGGGCGCTGAGTCAACAGTTCTCCTGTCATGTCATCCATACGTTCAGTGAGGCAGGAGAGGGATTCTGCGGTTATCACGTCTATGCGTGTGGTGAATATATCGACAGTGCCAGTGACGATTTGGAATGGTCAGAAGAGCTGGATGAAGACGGTTACGCCATGGTTGTTGGTCCGGAATATGTGTTGGGTAACGTCCCGAATTACGGCGGGTAATGCGGCGGTTGCACCCCCTTTGGGGCGCTTTTAGGCACAAAAGGAAATACCACAATGTTTGAAAGAATAAGGACGTCGCCAGCTCCGCTTTTTCAGGTTACAGCCCTGAAGGTCTGCAACCCGTGATGAATTTCGCCCGGCGTTGTGACGGCTAACGCCGTGCCTTTACGGTAGCCGGGCCGCTGCGGCTGCAAGGGTGCGCTTCGCCGCAATACTCACCCGTTCGCACTCATCGTCCGGTACTCTTCCCGTTGCTCACTCGTTCAATATTCACTCGTTCCCCGTTCAGACTCCCTCCCTCCTTCGTTTGCGCTGCGGCCTCCGTTTGCGCCCCTGCATCCTCCGCTTTCCGCCCGGCTTTCGTATCGGCACGGCGTAAGCCGGAGCTGTTATCCCATAACCTGCGGAGGAATTTCCATGAGCACTACGACACCTGCTGTATACGTCGGCACGTACCACAAATACAACTGCGGCAGCATTGCCGGCCAGTGGTTTTACCTGACCGATTTTGACTCAGCTGAAGACTTTTACGCGGCCTGCAGCACGCTGCATGCTGATGAGGATGATGCTGAATTCATGTTCCAGGACTGGGAGGGGATCCCCACTCGGTTCGCGTCAGAATCTCAGGTGAGCTGGGCGTTTATCGACGCTTATAAGCAGGCAGAGAGCGAAGGGCAGGCGGCGGCCTTCTTCGCATGGTCTGAGTATTCCGGCGAATGTGATTACGACAAGTTTGACGAAGCATACCGGGGGAAGCCGACAGTGAAGAAGCCTATGCATGCGAGTTTGTGGAGGATTGTGGCCTGCTTAGTGAGGTTCCCGAGTCCCTGCGCGATTATTTTGATTTTGAAGCCTACGCCCGCAATCTGTTTACCGGCGGACTGGTTTTTGTTGATGGCTATGTATTTTCTGCCTGATTTGGCAACCGGCAGGGGAAACCCTGCCATAAGGAGACGTATGAAACTCAGTCCCGAAACCCGCGACATTATCCGCCAATATAAAACCGTTGTTAATGAGCGCCGCCAGTCAGCTGGCTTGTCGCCGCTTAAAACAGAACGCATTATTGAAGAAATTTGCTACTACATGTCATACCAATGTTCCGTCTATATTGGCGGGGCCTTCATCATTCAGGGCGGGCGAGACGTCGCCGGAAAATAAGCGAAACGGGCGGTGCTTTGCCGCCTTCTTTGCGCGCGCGAAAACCCCCTCCGCCTGCGGCGGGACGAGCTATTTGCCGTGGCTTACGGCCCACGCCAAATCGCCCGTCATCTTCATCCTTACCGTCACAACATAGTGTTCCCTGATCATCATTTTCCCTGTTCTGGTGTGTTTCTGCTTTTGCATCGATGTCCTGCTGCTGTTCTGACACATCAATTCTTACCTCAACAACATGATGGCCCCCTCCGGCGTCCGACCCGCTGCGCGGTCCGTGCGTCAGCCTCACTCCGCCTGGCAGCTGCAAGACGCAGCGGCCAGTCTCCACCGAACCCCTGCGGGTTTCGTCCCTCCCGGGTGGCGTCTGATGGCAACGTCCAGGGTAAACCCTGCAGCTGGCTGACGCCAGCGCGCTCACCGCCCCGCTGGGGCTTTAAGGAATCGGCCAGCCGGTCTTTCTGGCGTTCCCCTTTATACCGGTGTTCGCTGCGGGGCCTCTTTCTCCGTGGCAGACACTGGCACGGGGCGCTTTGCGGTCAAGGGTACGCTTCGCCGGCTTACTCCCCCGTTCGCAGCCGGAGTACCTCCCGTCTTTGCGCTGCGGCCTCGACGCCGCCCCTGTCCGCTTCGCTGATACCCCGTCCCGGTCTTTGTGCCACGGCGCCAGACTCCCCGCGCCGGCAAAAAGCCAAAAGGGGAATACACCAGAAAGAAGCCTGCTATGGCTAATTCTGGGCACGTTTTATCACTGATGGAGGAATTACCCATGTCCAAGACCACAACCAAGCCTAGTGCAAAAAAAACCGTGAAGACTGATGCCGCTCAGTTTGTTGAAGCGACACTGGCCAAGGCCGAGTTTAAACATGTCATGCTCAAGGAGCTGGCTGCGACGGATCTCAATGCGCGCATAACGCCCCGCACGGCGGCAGATATTGAAGGGCGAGCAGCCAGTATCGAGGGCGCTGGGCTGCTGCAGAATCTCGTCGTGTATCTCATGGCGGATGGGTTATACGGGGTTGCTGCCGGTGAAACCCGTCGTTTGGCCCTCAACTTGCTGATGGAGCAGGGACGATCTGCGGCAGGCGTTCCGGTGACGCCAGAATTCAGCGTTGCCGTGTTGGTGGTGAGTGAAGACGATGCTCATGCGATCTCTATCGCTGAAAACGTCCAGCGTTCTAATCTGGAGCCTGCTGATCAACTGGAAAGCTTCCGCGTCATGGCGGAGAAGGGAACGTCTGTTGAGCGGATCGGTGCCATCCTTGGCTACAGCACCGCTCATGTCAAAAAATGCCTCAAGTTGACGACTGTCGCGCCAGCCCTGCTGGAACTGCTGAAAACCAACAACATCAATTTCGACCAGTTAGCCGCATTGGGCGCAACCGATGATCAGTCGCGTCAGATTCAGGCATGGGAAAAGGGTAATCATTACGAGCAATACCGCACACCAAAGGCGTTGCGTGAAAGCGTACTGAGCGATGAAGTGTCAGCGGTAGACAGTGATTTGGTCGATTTCGTAGGGCTGGATGCCTACCAAGCGGCAGGCGGTGTAACCCGAGAGGATTTGTTCGCCGAAAGCATCATCCTGACAAATCGGTTGCAGTTGGAAACGATGGCGCTTGCCAAGCTGCAAGACGCGGCGGATGCCGTGGCGAAAGAAGAAAGTTGGGCATGGGCGCAAAGCCGGAGCAAGGAAGTGCGGAGCTGGGGTGACGATGCAAAAGTTTTCGATGTGCTCTATGCCCATGCCAAGTTGAACGATGAGCAGGACGCAGAAATTAAGCAACTGGTTGCAGAGCAAGAATTGCTCGAAAACCTGCCTGATGGCGGTGACGCCGATGACGAGTGGGAACATGCCCCGCGTATCGGGCAAATCAACGCGCGTATTGACGAGATCAACGAACATGCAGAAATCAACAAATGGTCGCTGGATGTACGCAGCGCGGCTGGTGTGGTTGCCTATCTGAAAGACGGTAAAATCCATATCCAACGTGGTTTGATGAAGATGGAAGACATCAAGCTGGTCGAGAAAGCCGAGCGTGAAAAAGCCAATAAAGAAACTCCCCCGTCAGAAAAAGGGTTGTCGCAGGTGTTGGTCAGCAGTCTGTCTGCCGAACGCACACTGGCGGTTGCCGCTTCGCTGGCACAAAATTCGACGGTTGCTCTTGCTCTGCACACCTTCACATTGACGCGCCGGATCTTTGGAAAGGGCTATTGCAGTGAGCTGCATACCTCCGTGGACAGCCAGCGCAGCAACTGCCTGAACCAATCCGCGGACGCAGGCAGTGACAACGGCCTTGCCAACGAGACGCTGAGCGCGCTGCATGAGCGCTGGCTGAGTCGTTTCCCGCAGGATTGGGGTAACGGGTTCGACTGGTTGCTTGAATGGCCGCAGGAGAACGTGCTGGCGCTGCTGGCCTACTGTGTTTCCCATGGTCTTGATGGCAGAGAGTGCCAATTGCATGACAACCGCGTGGGTAGCAAGCTGGCGCGTGTTGAGAAGGCGCTGAACTTCCAGATCGGTGACTGGTGGAAACCGACCTCTGCCAACTATTTTTCACGCATCGCCAAAGACCAAATTGTTGACGCACTCAAGAGCGCCGGTCGCGCCGGTAATGCCAGCGACGCCGAAGGCATGAAACGCAAAGAAGCGGCGGAGTTCGCGGAGGCCGTGCTGAAAGAGACCTCTTGGTTACCCGCCTGCATGTCACCCGCAGCGCAGCCGCAGGCCGCGCTGGAGAGCGCCGGTGATGTGGATACCGACACGACCCCCCATACCGATACTGCCGCTGACATTCGCGCCGCCGCCTAACTGACAGGGAGCTGCCGCCGAGAAGGCGGCAGAACAAAACGATGAAAAATCAAAAATTGAGCCTTGAGCAGATAACCGGGATGAGCGCTACCGAACTGGAAGAGTATCGCGATCGGGGCAGGGCGTGGCGGAGAATGCTGAACAATGCCGTGCTGGGTGCGCTGGCGCTGCCGAAGGGGTGGGTAGCGAATGCCGAAGATGTGTGTGAGTTTTGTGGGCAGGTGCCTGTTGTGTGCCGGATTAGCCCGAAGGGTGATGACGCGACGGCGATTTTCCTGTGCAGCGCGGGGGCAGATGTGCCGGGCTGGTCTGCCGTTCTTCCGTACCAGGGAACATCGTTGACCGCTAACCAGGGTGACTGCATTGCCTGGGTACATACCGCTGACAATTTTGAGCCGGAGACGATTAATCGGGTACTGAACGTGGTCGGCGAGTACTACCGCCATGGGTTCACCCAACCGGAGAAACTGGCTGTGGCGCTGCGAATGGGCGGGTTTTGCGTATGATCCCCAATAATCGCGCACTGGTGCCAGTCAACGAATATCAGCAAGCTGCCATTCATGCGGTGGTGCTGGTCGAGCGGAGGAAAGATCAGGGCAAGCAGCTCGCTGAGTTTCCCTATGCCAAAGCCTTTTTCAAGGTACTGAACAACGGTCGAGGGCAGATTTTAGCGAGCGATATTCGCCAAATATCGTCGAACTATTTCCCGGATGAGCGGGGCGGAGCATCAATCCCGCACTATATCGAGGCGCTGGACAGGCTTATTGAGAGCGGTGGCCAATATAGTCCACTTCCGCTGTCCGGCGATGTTGCTGCAACCCTGTTCCCCGCCTATGGCGAACTTTGCCGCGAACGGCGGGAACGCAAGTGGGATATGCAGTTCGAACGGAAAGAACGTTGGCAGTCGAGGGAAAAACAGCAACAGCGCCGTCGCTATCAGAATCAGCTGGCGCAGGCCGAAGTCGAACTGGCGTTTGTAACGCCTAGCACGGTCGGCGCATGGTATGCGTACTGGAGCAAGCGCGACATTTACGAGGACGACCTGACCGAGGTGTTTTTCGCGTGGTTCGAGCGGTTTCCGTGCATGGCTGGTTGTAACCTGCAGCATTACAAATCCGATGCGCTGTGGGCGGTGATGGAAAGATTGCAGCAGGCTGAAGCCGATTTGAGTGAGGCCGAACGGGTATTCAACGCGTTGCTGATCCCGAATAAACTGCCATGCATGGTGTGAGGGCTACCGGAAAAGCGCACTCACTGAGGAAATATAATAGTTTTCAACTTGAAAACAACCCGATCAGAGGGTACAATGTTTTCAAGATGAAAATAGGGGTGAGGGATCCACGGTGCATGTGATCAGCAGACAGCCATTTAACGAGGCTGCCGGGAAATACCCTAATAGCGCGTTGGCGCTTCTGGATCTGATGAGGGTGCTGGAAAAAAAGACCTTCAACAGTCCGGATGAGATGAAAAGAGCGATCCCGTCACTGGATAACTTTAAGTACCGTAAAAAGTGGTGGATCATCGATGTATCCGGTAACACGTTGCGGCTGATGGCTTTCATTGACTTTGAAAAACAAAAGGTTTTTGTTAAGCACATTGCGACTCATGCCGAATACGACAAGTTAACCAAGTATTATAGGGAGCATAAAGAATGACTGTTGCCACTCATATCGACGCCGCCAGTGCCGAAGGCATGATCGCGACATTTGCCAACGCGGTGAAATGCATTCCTCTGATGACCGGTGATAAAAGCGAGGCTGAATATAAAAAAGCCCTTGAGCTGATTGAATATCTTGTCGACCGTGACGAGCTGAGCAACCCGCTTTTTGAACCGCTTGCGGCAAAAATTACAGAATATGAAAACAGCGCCCCAGAATTTGAGGCGTTTAACCGCCGCTTGGCGGAGATCCCCACGGGGATTGCCGCGTTGCGTACCCTGATGGATCAGCACGGTTTAAAAGCCGCTGACCTGGAAGATGAGTTGGGGTCTAAAAGCAATGTCAGCAACATCCTTAATGGTCGCCGTGCGTTGACGGTACAGCACATCAAGGCGCTGGCGACGCGTTTTGATGTCCCTGCTGATGTGTTTATTTGATGGGGAGGGCGGGTTCCTGGTGACCTGTCTGACCAAACCCTGGCGACTGACATCAAGAGACGGCGCCGGTGGCGCCGTTTCTGTTTCCACTTGTCCAGCCTGGTATTTTCTTTTTTCGCTACCTCTGTTTCTTCCCTGGCATGTTGCCGAAATATCGTTCCTGGTCCTCTGTGCCAAGCCCATCAACAACCCGGGCTATGGCCCCCTTCGGCTCCCCGGCGTTGCCGGGTCGTCAGCCCCACTCCGTCAGTTCCGCCGGTTTACCGGCGTCTCAGACTCCGCCGAACCCCTGCGGGTTTCGGGCTACCGCTAGGGTCTGATGGCTAAAGGACAAGACAAGACGCTTGCAGCCGGCTGTCGCCTGCGCCGCTTTCACTGCCCGACCGCTTATGCGGCCGGACGCTAAGGCTGCCAGGCAAAAGCCTGGCCCTTTCTGGTGTCCCCCTTTAGTGCTGGCTACGCGCAAGGCGTCCGTCCCCGTGACTGACCCTGGGCCGGGGCGCGGCCAACACAAGGGTACGCTTCGCCGGCATCCTCACCCGTTCGCACTCCTTCCCTGTGGTCAGTCATTTGCGCTGCGGCCTCCGGTCCCGCCCTTGTGTCGTCAGCTGATACCCCGTCCCGGTCATGTTGTCACGGCGCCAGTCACCCCGCGCCGGCAAAAAGCCAAAAGGGGTATACACCAGAAGGAAGTCGCCGCGGCTTCTGATTCACTGACTAACGGGAGTGGTTATGTCAACGATCGAGCAACAACAGCAAATGGTTTTTTATGTGCCGGGGACAATGTGGCCGGTTGGTGTGGCTATTTGGCTGGGTGGGGAATATGTCACGTCCGCCGGGCAAACCTTGGCGCAATTGCAACAGGTTAAGCCTGCTTGCGAACTGGTGACGTTTGAAGCGGCCTTATGCGCGATGAATGATGCCGCAAAATTGCCGGTTCAGCGCATCAATAAAGACGAATACAGGGAAAAGCTGGAAATGTTACCGCCGCTGGATTGGCAATGTGGTGTGGGTGGTTCGTCCTTCAAAATGATGGAAATGTACAGCGGTAACATCACCGATATTTATGTGCAGGTCGGGGATGAGTATTTCAAACTCCGCGATCATGTCACGCTGCCACACGATCAGATCATGACACGTGTGAGTGCGTTCCATCAGGCGGGATTGGCGCAGGTTGCGGCTTAAAACCCCTCGTTTCCCGCAGCGAAAGGCTGCGGGATGTCATTTATCACGGAGAGCAAAAATGATTATTGATGATTATATCGAGACGATCGGGCGCTACATTTTGCAACAGCGTAACGCGCGCAAACCGACACGGGTACCCGCTTTAAAAGTGTTTGAGTGGGCGCAGTTGCTGCGCTATCTGGAAATTCAGCGTGGTTATACCTGTTAGCTTTAGTGTGCCGTCTCTCGGGGCGGCAATTTGAGTCTATTTGCCCGGAGTCGGGCGCCGCCGGCATTGAGCCGGCACCTCCCGATTAAGCCCCCGCTTGCAGCCAGCTGTTCGCTGGCGCCGCTTTCACTGTTGCCACAAATTGCGGCAACACTAAGGCGACCTGGCTTTGCCAGGTGAATTATTTCGGTGTCACTCCTTGTCAACAAGCATGGCTCAGAGTGTCTTTTGCCGTGACTGACGCTGAGCCGGGGCGTCGACCCCACAAGGGTTCGCTTGCGCCGCCATCCTCACCCGTTCGCACTCATTCATTTCAGTCATTCGCTTGCGCATGCGGCTTGCGGTGGTGCCCTTGTGGTTTCGTCTTGTACCCCGGCTCGGTCTCAATGTCACAGCACAAGACGCTCCGCGCCCGGCAACGCCGGGAAGGGGAGTAACACCAGAAACAGGGTTTGGGAGAATAAACATGCAAAGATTATATTCAGGTTTCCGCAACGCAAATGTTATCCGTAAAGATCGCCCATTGACCAACAACGAGTTGGCCACGTTTGTTCCCAGCGTTTTTTCTGAGGAAAAACATGCTTCCCGAAGCGAACGCTATACCTACATTCCGACGATCAGCTTGTTGGATAAATTGCGGGAAGAAGGATTCCAGCCATTTTACGCCTGTCAGACAAAAGTTCGCGATGAAGGTAAGCGAGGCCATACACGCCATATGCTTCGCCTGCGCCGTGATGGCTTCGGGCAGCATGATGAAGTTCCGGAAATCATTTTGCTAAACAGCCATGACGGTAGCAGTAGTTACCAGATGATCCCCGGCGTTTTTCGTTTCGTCTGCAATAACGGATTGGTGTGTGGTGATACGTTCGGCGAGGTTCGCGTACCGCACAAAGGGGATGTCGTCGGGCAAGTTATCGAAGGGGCGTATGAGGTGCTCGGTCTGTTCGATAAAATCACCGAGTCACGCGAAGAAATGAAATCCATAACGTTAAATCGTGATGAGCAAATGCTCTACGCAGATGCTGCATTGGGTTACAAATACTTCGACACTCACCAGCCTATTTCTGCCGATCAAGTGCTACAGGCAAGACGGCGAGAAGATAATAACCCCGATTTATGGACAACCTATCAGCGTGTTCAAGAGAATATGATCAAAGGTGGTATTGATGGGCGAACGGCGAAAGGGCAACGCAGCAAAACGCGGGCAGTGAATGGCATAACGGGTGACATTAAACTCAATAATGCACTGTGGAAAATGGCCGAAGCCATGAAGGCATTAAAATAATTATTGTCTATGGGCAGCGGTATCCTGCTGCCCAGAAGGATGTTCTATGAGAAAAACG
Organism: Serratia entomophila; assembly: GCF_021462285.1. Classification (NCBI taxonomy): domain Bacteria; kingdom Pseudomonadati; phylum Pseudomonadota; class Gammaproteobacteria; order Enterobacterales; family Yersiniaceae; genus Serratia; species Serratia entomophila. Next base: position 23,333 of record NZ_CP082788.1, on the reverse strand, counting down.
GTTGAGATAAAACGGTGTCTGGTATGTAGCATTTCTCACATGACACTTGAAGACAATTCGCTGCTGGGAGCGATAGCTAATTCTACGTCAGAAAAACACAATTGGCTGATGGAGTATGAGTATGGTTTTGTTATTGATTTGTGGGGATACCGGTACATCTTTTTGAAGATGAAAGCACTAGGGTTGTCAAAAGAATTTAGAAAGTTTGTCTATTCAATGACCGTTAAGCATGATCTGAATATGATTCAGTTTGATAGCGATGGGGATACTATCGACGAGATTCCAACCTATTACTGGTGAAAATTCCTTATCTTCCTTTAGCACATTGAGTGCTAAAGGAGGATGAAATAGGCTTCTCAGATGAACTTATCATTTTGCATTTTTTACCTTTCTTCTGGTCACGGTATTGAACCGTAACCAGAAGGATTTTTTGTACCGTGCTTTCTAATCATTACTCTGTACTGAATCAGATTACGCACTTTTTTGTGTTCGCGGTTTTCTTGGCGATGCTGCGTTTTTCTTCGAAGGAACCGTGCTCTTGATAATGTCCTGAATTGCACGTTCACTGACTGTGATATCGCATGCTTCCAGGGCAGATTTAATGTCTTTAGCTGTGTAACATTTTTGTGTGGCAAGTACAATAATTTTGTCTTTTAATCCCTCTAATACTTCTTTTCCAGTGAGTCGTTCTTTGCTCAAATCTGGAAGTTCATCGAGCTGAACCTTAGCTAACTCAAGCTGCTCAGAACTGTACTGATTTTTCACTGCCATCTTGGTATCCCCAAATATCAATAATTCCATTAACGACAATAGTATACGAATATATTCGACGAGCACAACTCCCGAAAAAGTTCTCCCATGGTGTAATGACAAAACAGACGATATCATCCATAATACAGATATCCGGTTTCAAAGACGGGACCAGATGTGTTTTGTAGCACCGCCTGCACGCAGTCGGTTCAACAAAACGCTGGGTCAGGGCAGAGCCCCGACACCCCACGAGACTGTATTCTGACGAGACTAGAAGGAAAATCTCACCATGAGTAAAAGCGAAAGCCGGAACAGAACCGCTCTGCTTCCCAGCATTCGTTGTTTTCCTGAAGACAAAGATGCCGTCATGAAGAAGGCCGATGCCGCTGGATTAAGTATCGGGGCTTTCATGCTTCGTAGTGCTCTCGGTCGTCGTATCGAGGCCAAATGTGATACAGAACTGATTATGGAACTTCGCCGTCTTGGTGGCTTGCAAAAGCACCTGTTTAAAGAAGGCGGCGGGGTGTTGAGTAAAGAGTATTCTGACGTGTTGATGACGATTCAGAAGGCAATATTAAAAGTGGGTATGGAGTGAGTCTGACAGCATGATTATTCGAATCCCGGAAAAACGGCGTGACGGCAAGAGCAGCTTCTTACAGCTGGTCGCCTATACCGTTGTCCGCGATGAAGATAAACCCGATTCTCCACTCGAGCCGGAGCATCCAGGCTGGCGTCGTCCGCGTTCAAAAGACGCCATCTTTAACCACCTTGTTGATTACATCAGCCGGAATGGTGATGCGGACTTGCAACAAATTATGCATGCCGATCCGAATGGTCATACTCAAGTGATGTTTGATGGCGTCATGTGTGAGACGAACTGCTTTAACATCGCGACAGCATCGGTAGAGATGAATGCTGTCGCATTGCAGAACACTCGCTGCAAGGATCCCGTACTGCATTATTTTCTGTCCTGGCCAGAAACAGATAACCCGTCGACGGAACACATCTTTGATAGTGTTCGTCACAGTTTATCGGCACTGGGTATGTCAGAACACCAGTACGTTGCGGCGATTCATACCGACACAAACAACATCCATTGCCACGTTGCGGCCAACCGTATTCACCCTGAAACGTATAAAGCGGCCGATGATTCCTTCACTCGGATCCGATTGCAGCAAGCGGCACGTGAACTTGAACTCAAGTACAACTGGACACCGACCAACGGGTTCTTTGCTGTTAACGAGCAGGGCGAAATTGTTCGATCCAAACGCGAGAAAAACCTGACGCCCTCTGGTGCAAAAACACTGGAGTATTACGCCGATGTTGAAAGTCTCCATACCTATGCCGTCACTGAGTGTGGGTTTAAAATTGATGAGGCTATGGCTGATCCCAACCTGGCCTGGAAGGATATTCACTGCATTCTGGTTAATGCCGGGTTAGCGTTAAAACCGAAAGGGAAAGGGCTGGCCATCTACTCCATCGATAATCCTGAACTTCCCCCGGTGAAGGCCAGCAGCGTTCATCCTGATCTTACGCTGAACTGCCTGGAGAAAGATTTGGGGCAGTTCCAGCTGCTTGAAAATGCGGGCACCTACACCAAGGAGCACACCACGACAGCGGCAGATGCTATCGTGCATGAGTTCCGTTATGAACCGACATTGCATGCGCGTGATTTGACGGCCCGGCTTGAGCGGCGTTTAGCCAGAGCCGATGCGCGCGCAGATTTAAAAGCGCGTTACCAGGCTTATAAAAATGCCTGGAAACGTCCAAAGTTAGATGCCGGTGCAGTCAAACGACGTTACCAGAATGAGTCCAAACGCTTTGCCTGGCAGAAGGCGAGAGCCAGGGTCGCCATTGGCGATCCCTTGTTACGGAAATTGACGTACCACATTATTGAAGTTGAACGCATGAAGGCAATGGCAGCGTTGCGCCTTACGGTTAAGGATGAACGTGCCGCTTTTAAAGCTGATCCGGCCAACCGACGTCTGTCGTATCGTGAGTGGGTTGAACAGCAGGCGTTGAGTCATGATCAAGCCGCCATCGCCCAGTTGCGTGCCTTTGCGTACCGCATGAAACGGACCCAACGTACCGCACCACTCTCAACAAACAGTATTGTTTGCGCCGTGGCTGACGATACACCGGCCTTTGCATTAGAAGGTTATGCGACCCGGGTTACGCGTGATGGCACTGTTCAGTATGTGCGTGATGGTCGTGTCCAGCTCCAGGATAAAGGTGAGCGTATCGACGTGGGCGATCATCGTGTGAATGAGGGAGAGCATATCGCCGGTGGGATGGCATTGGCGGAGAATAAGAGCGGGGAGCATCTTAAGTTTGAGGGTGAGGCGGCTTTTGTTCAGCAGGCGTGTTCCATGGTGCCTTGGTTCAATGAAGGGGGAGACGCACCTCTGCCATTGAGTGATCCGCAACAACGAACGATGGCGGGTTATGAATCGACTTATCAGAGTGCTTCAACGGGTGAGGGGCAGCGTAAGCCTTCTGCCGTAGAGCAACCCGAAGTCGAACAGAATAAACCGCGGTCGGGGCATCGCCCTCAGCAATGATCACTACAACGAAAAAGCCGGCTGCAGTTTTCACTGAGCCGGTTTTTTTCATTTTCAGTTGAGATGTTTGCGCAGCTGTTGCAACGCCGGCTGATACGTTAGCCAGGCGTCACTGTCGTTGCCAGTGATCTCAGTGAAGATGGCCATCATGCGATGCATAATGACATCGTGTTTATCGACGTCAAATTGCTCCTGTGCGACAAAGAGATTAAGCAATCTGGCGCATTCATCACGCAGGTTCTCCGCCCGCTCAGTTGTCAACACCGGTCTGGTGTCATCTTCCCTGGACTCTGTTTCAGTCAGAGCCATCAGCATCATTGCACACAGTCTTACAAGTTCGGTGTAGCCGCGCCGATAGTCCAGGTTTTTGTCACTCATACCGGTGCCTCAGTAGTTAGGGGGAAGGGGTTGGCTTTCCAGCCATAACCGTTCGAATTCTTGTTGATAAACGGTGACCAATTGGGGTTGATTACGTACTACCAGTACATTTTCCGCATTGCGTTTATCTGCACTTGAAGAGTAGTTGTAACTGCCCGTTTGTAAGGTATGACCGTCAGCCAGAATTATCTTGTTGTGAAATATAGCATATTTGTCGTTGAGGCGGACGTTGAGGCCATTGTTGGCCATGAACGTCACTGCAGTATAGCGATCGCTGTTGGCTTTACGATCGGCTATAACTCTGACTACTACCCCTCTTTTTTTGGCGACGAGCAATGCTCTGGCCAGGTCTTTGTCAGTAAAAGAATAGGCTTCAACATTCAACGTCTGTTGGGCATGGTTAATGACTTCCATTACTGCCGCTTTTGCAGAGTGCGAAGGGGAAAAGCCTACACTGAATGTTGGCGAGGCTTTCACGGGGAGTGAGACGAATGGTACCGCCAGCAGCCAGGCTAGCGTGAGCGGTCGGATAACAGAGCGTTGCATGTAATTCTCTCTGGGGTCGGTTTGGATTTCTCATTAGCCCAAAACACTAGGTAAACACCGACTGGGCAGGGGTACACCCTATTGCGACATAAAAATCAGGCTTACCGTACAATAATTTTCGATATCCAAACTGCCCCTCTTTAGCGGAAAGTGATTTCGTTTGTGCCGGCGTTCGCCAATGACTGTGCGACTTCTTTTGATACGCGGATAGGTTTTGGTGGTGTCGGTAACTGGCGCCATTTGCGTTTGTTTTTATGCAGTGCCTCTCTGGCTGCTTCAAACAGCAACACACCGCGCTGGGCTGGTGAATAACTGACGTCGGCGCGGTTGTCCAGGTCGAGTGCCACTGCAGCGACACGTTTGAGTACAGGATCCATGATGCCGACAGACGCGGTTGTATCGACCGCTAAATCGAGTCGTTGAAGAATACCGTCGACCTCTTGTGCAGTTGGTGGCAGTTTGCGTTTCAATGACGGATTTAATGCAAATAACTCAGCTTCAGTGGGGGTTTCAACATCGATGAAACGATTGATACGCATTGGCAGTGCAGACGTCATTTTCTGATCGTCCGGGATATAAATGGCATTACTCGGTACCAGCGCACTTTTAAAGGAAATCATACCTTCACCAGGGCTCATGTCTTTCAAATCCCCCAGGTCTAGCCTATCTTTCTCGCGAATGTAGTTATTGGCTGCATCTTCGTAGTTGGGCGTGATGAACCCGCCCGCCTGCTCTACCGAACCCAGCTCGGCATAATACCCTTTACCGCCGGTGATCCTGGCCAGTTCGAATGTGTCCTTTTCGTCCTGGAGTGTCATAAACCACTTGGTCAGCAGGTTCGCGTTCACGGTCATGTATTCGCCTTTGTGTTCAGCGATAAACCGCTGAATATCCTGGGCGGAGACAATGAGCATGTACCCCAGACTTCGCATCTGACTTGCCAAGTTGTCCATGCCCGGACCAAAGTAGGCACCTAACTCATCCATGGCGATCGGGTAAGGGAACTTGCCACTGTATTTCTTAACGATCAGCACATCGTTCATCATCCCTTCGAGCTCGCAGCCCAGGTCTCTGGCCATGGTCATGCGGATGGCTGAAATGTACAGTTTACCGATATTGGATGCCTCGCCCTTGGATAGTTCCAGTGCGGGTATGGTCGTGCAGAGGATGCGATCGTTGTGCAGTACATCTTCAATATCAATATCGCCGGCATCGGTTGAGAAAATGTGGCCATAGAGATCGTTAAACATGGTCAGCATGCGGTTGAACTGCTGGATCAGATAGCCGTGTTGGTCATATACCCCTTGTTCCCACTCCGATGGCTTGCTAATCAACTCAATACGAAAGCCCGCTAATGTGTTGAAGTAATTCTCCAGCGGGTTGTATGCCTCACGGTGCCATCCGTCTCGTTTAGCTTCCTGATAGAGATCTGCGAGTTTTCGCAGGGGCAAATACTCCTGGATGACCTTCTGCGAGATCCGGCGTTTTTCTCGTTTGCATTTGTAATAGATGGCATAGACCAAGGCTGACAGCATTGATTTTGCCTTGTCCTGCCAACCCTGATCGCCACTACCGGCGGGGGGTAACATGGACTCCATAAGTTGGATGATAAACGTTGTGTTAGCGGTTCCGAACAGATTGATGGTGTTTGAAGGTTGCCGTTTTTTATCATTGAGCAGCAGCTGCAACAGCTTGTCTGTCCCACCGGTCATGAAGTTCAACACGTAGAAGTCATCTTCACGACCAAAGCGACGAGCCAGAGACCACATGGCGAAGGCCAGTGTATTCTGGCCCTTACCGTCTGAATAACAGATACCGCGTCCCCAGCATATGGAGTTCAGAAAAACCGATAAGAGGGCTTCGGTTTTACCCGAGCCCGTGGTGGCCAATAACAGCATATGCCGCAAAGCGTCGTCCAACGTCAGCCAGAGCTCTCGTGCCAAACCTTTACCGCGGGCGTACCCAAGGCACATGACACCGGCAGCCGGCATATATTTGCGGGTGCGAACCACATACCGGAAAAAACCGCCCAGGCCTTTACGGTACTTGGGCATTTCACGTTCTGTGGTTAGATCCATGCCGCCAATGTCTGTTGGCATGCGTAATGGCATACGAAACGGACGATCGGCAAATAGCATGACCAGAAGTAGCAACCCGGGGACGGTAAGCAACAGTGTGGCTGGCATAACGAAACCCGCAATTAAGCCAGCTAGCAGACTGAGTTGAACCCCCATCGGAGAAAGTAACGCATCATTTATAAAGGTATAGCCTAGCGGCCTGCGCACCCGGCGCGGGTCGACTTCTACAGGGCGTGACATGAGTAACCTCAATCAGGGAAAAAGCAGAGGGTAGGTGTTACCGGGATACTGCTGAATTTAGGAAGGTTTCCAGTGCATCGTCACTTTTCAGGGACTGCAGGGGGATGTAACGACCATCATCTGCCAATAAGGACGGGGTGCCAGGGAGGGTGTAGTAATCAAAGGCAACGTCATTTTTGGCGACGGCGGTTTCCCCTGCTTCACATGACGCAGATTGTGAGGCGTTTTCACCAGGCGCTAACCCAGCGTCTGCGCGGAACAGCGATTTCCATAGTGCCAGCCGCGCCGCTGGGGCCTTGCACAAGATAGGACTCACCAGGTTAAGGGTCTGTTGCTTACCAACGAGGGTTACCGGGAAAACTTCAATATTGTACTTCTCTGATAGGGCTTCTAACGCGGGTTCAATAATCTGACAGTTGTGACACAACGGGTCAGCAAACACATACAGCGTGCGTGCGTGACCTGAGGACAGTGCGATCGTGTATTGGCCACTTTGGGCAGTTTTACGCAAAATCTCAGCTGTTTTTTGATAGTCGGCGGTTTTCGGGGGCTCGACTGCAGGTTCAGCCTGGCGGCTGGTCGGTGCCGAATCTACGGACAATCTTTCTGCAGGGGACGGTTGTGAATTAGGGACAGATATCACAGGCGCTTGAACCGCCTGTTGTTGGCTCAGAGGTACCAGTGGAGTAATGGTAGCAGAGGCTCCATGGTTCCAGGCAGTGACGAAGGCTATTGCAACGGCAGCACCGAGAATGACACTGGCAGCCAGTTTCCCTCGTTGAATGTGTTTATCGCGCTGGCGAAGTACGGCTGCATTTATAGCGCGTAATATTGTCTGGGCATCATCAGAGGACGCTCCGTGATGGATGATAGCTTGGTTCAGATCACGACTATCGTGGTAGACGTCGCTTTCTTTAATATAAAAACGAGAGTGTGAACCCAGTTCAAGAATGGCGATGGCCTGGTCATTGCCTGATTTGCGTGAGTACACAGACAGGGTTTTACCCTGCAGGGATGCAGTAAAATGAGTATTCATGGATTTTTCCTGTTAAGACGGACGTTGTGTTCTGGGGCGAGTGAATGTGCGTGTTTTGACGGGTTGTTGCTCAGGCGAGTGCGCTGTAGCAATGGGGGGGATGGGCATAACGGTTTCCTGATTGCGTAAAACCACCACATCTCCCATATCCTCTTCCAAGTCAGCATCTGGTGTGCTTTCAGTGGGCTCGGTAGCTGTTCTTTCTTCAAGGGTTAACCCAACACCACGCAGGTCAATCTCCAAACCATAGATTGCCTTGTCCATTCGACTCACTGGTATGGGGATCGTAACTTTCAGTCGTTCTGATACTGTACCAATCAGGGTTTCCCACTTAGAAACGGCGATAACGCCAGCACCTTCCACAAAGACTTTCGGCCGGCCGGTTGAGGTTAAGGCATACCACAATGTGCGATCGAGGCCTTTTAGCCAACGGAAGCGCGGCCCGGGAAGACGTAAATCTTGGTCATGTAAAGCGAACAAAGCGGTTCGGGTAGTGCTGTGTCGACCAATCCATACTTTTGCCTCCGGGGTATTAATGACGCGTTCGAACGCGTTCGTCGCCAGACCTAAAATCGGATATCCCTTTTTCCCTTTATCGCGCCGGCTTTTGATGAGGCAAGACCGGTTCAAGCTATCCAGCAGTTTCTCTGCTCCCTTGCGATCCTTTAGAAATGCCTGAAGCCCGAAAGCAGCGACTAGGGCACGTTCATGGGGGTTAAAACTGGATGCATCATTGAGTGGGGTGCCCAGTTGCTGTTCAAAGACGATGCGAGCTCGTTCATGATCAAGACGTTCCCCAATCACCAACTGGTGTTGTTTGGCAAACTCTTCCGGTGACTGTGCGCTTCGATGCTCTGGAGGGTCACAGTTCAGCAGTTGCGTTTCTTTATCGCCGTAGCATAGGGCAGGTACAATATTGGGAGAGAACTGAGCCATAATTTTAGGTAGGGAATATACATTAATATCTCTTCGTGTTCGGTTACTTGCGTGATTGCGAACTGCAACCATGCCCCCTACAACAATCACTGATAACGGTACTAATAAAATGCCGGCAGTTTTGTTCATCACGTTAATAAACTCGCTCCAGCTGAGGTCGTTAACGCGATTTGCCGCCCAGGCTAATAAGTTCAATCGTTCAGCAACATAACTGTGGGTGCGCGGGAAGTCCCAGAGAGACCAGAGTTGATATATAACCCAGCAACTTCCATACATGATGGGAGGTTGGTATATCCACATTAAAAAGCAAATCATGAAAAAGATCAGAAAAGCCATGAGGCCGTGTTCCTGACCTTTATGAGGTGGAGCGGCTGTTCTCGCTGTCATATAATTTCCATATGAAAATATGCCCGCAGGAGGCCGTGCGGACTATGATAGTGTAGTTACACCAAAGAGAGGTTTTTTGAACAAAGAAAAAGCGCCGGTTAGGGCGCTTAATAATAAAGTTGTTAATTATTTGTTGGTTATGAGTACGCTAGTGATTTGTTTCGCACAAATTCACCAAAATTATTACCTGACTCATTCTCTGGACGATAAGATGAGGAAAGAATAACATCCAACTTATGACCAAAATCCATACATTTGCTTTCACTACCCGTATGAATTTTGAAGTAAGGAAGATAAACATTATTGAACTTCAATGTAAGCATATTTCCTCTGCACTCATATCCAGTCAGCTCTGAGGTGCTAACACCTTTGAAAATTGAATCTGTTGTAGATAACAATAGTATTGTGCCGTTTTTTATATCAATCCCTACGTACTTACCAATATCTAATATTTTGATTTCATATCCATTCGTAGGCATGAAATTATTACAGATGTAGCTATTTATGATGTTTTCTGTCTTTTCTTTTGATTTTTTAAGGGTGCGATAAAATGAGTAAATTAGGATTGCGCCAATAGCTAGAGAAAAAATCGGCCATGCTGGGTTGCTCCGTGCATCTGATACAATGAACAAAACCAAAGAGGAAAGTATAAAAAATGCTCCTGCACATAATGAAAACATTAGATAGAAAGATTTTAAGTAGAGTTGTGTTTTTGTCATTTTATTCCGTCTCCCTGTTCATTGTTTGAACCTTTATGATTGAATTTTACACCAGGCGATCTCTGTAGTCCATGTGAAAAACCAGCAAAAATGTTTTTTGCTGATTCAGCCATTCCGCCTAATATACTTGCAGCTTCACGCCCTCCTAGCCATGAAATGATATAGTCTGGCATTGTTACTTGTAAGCTGAATACTCTAGTCACTGTAGTCGTACATATCCTCGCATAAACCATCAAGATACCGATTACTGACGCTAACCCTGTCATTGAATTAGCTTGGACGTTCGCAATGGTTGATCCGAACATTAGATTTAACAGAGTTCCAAGGGCAACGACTACTATACTTGCAAACACGAATCCGAAGACCATAAGCATCGGTCTAATCATTACATCAATCAGGAAAACATATCCATATGATGAGCGATGACCTTTGTCACCTTCTGAACCTATATGCGTTGCAGCCCATAACGTACCACCAGTAGCACCAACCAGTACACTGACAAGCCAGTTTGCTGCTGCAGCTATCCAAAAAATAAATGGTATAAAAGGCAGGTATATTGAAAGACTTATTCCAATTCCGAACAAGATGAAAATGATAAAGTAAACTATCGGAGATATAGCCTCTAGGAAAGCAGAAAACCCTTCAGTTGCATTAGCAGAGAAAACCCCTATAACGCTCCCCCAAAAACCTTTGGTCGATAATGCAGCAGCCACTTTTGCTGACGTGAATAATGCCAATGTAGCTTCGGCTCCGCCCAATGTCATGTCGCCAATAAACTTCATTTTCAAAAGAGGATTCATTTGGCCATTGCTAGATGATGAGTTTCCTATGTCTGAAGTTGCGATGTTATTAGCTAGTCTTTGAATCGGTGATTTAAATAAACCAACAAATACTGCACTTGGGTCAGATGCATCAATAGCTTGTTGAGTGTCTTTAGCTCCTTGAGTCCCTAATGGAGGTGTATAAGGGGAATTCTGGAGTTGTGCTTTATAGGCTGTTTTTATACTGGCATAGCTGTCACTTGCTCCCAAGTCACCAAGGCCCGACATACCTGAAATAACCGGTTTTAATTGGACTGCGTCGTTGAATTTATTATTGGCCGTGGCAAACGTTTGGTACCAGGAACCGAGAGCCAGCCAACCATTTTTTTTCAGTTGTGCCGAGAGAACAGAAGCCAACTCATCGGATTGCCCTTGTGCTTTCAATGCCTGATTTATTCTGTCTTCATAGGCTCGTGCCGCTTTCTGGATGTCGGTTTCTGCGTCCGGTAATGCTCCACTGCCATTAACCTGCTTGTTGACCAGAGCTGAAACAAACTGTGACGCCCCCTGTGATAATGTGTTTTGCATCTCGTTCATGGCACTGCGCTGAGCATTGATAATGCTGTCGGTGTTCACGGGAACGGGGAATAGCCAACTGGTAGTTTGGTCAGCCAGGCTTTCCGGCAACCGTGCGGAACCACACAACGCACTACCATTGCCAATCTCAAAACCGTCCGGTAGCGACTTGATGCTCATCAGTGGCGTACCACCCTGACCATACTGTTGGTACATGCTGTTGAGTTCGGTATTAATCCCATACATGCATAAATTCATTTCGTAAATTGCCCGGGCAGCACTCACTGTCTGGGGTGCAACGGGTTGTACCACCAGGGAGTAACCTTCCTCCAACAAATCTACAATTCGATCGGTGACTACATTGGCGCTGCCTATCCCCATGATAGAGGCGGCCCAAAGAAAAATGAGTTGAGCCAAAGACCAGCCAGAAACGGTAGGTACCAGCGTTAGAAACCCGGCAGTCGTCGTGACAGGGCCGACCATTGAGCTACCCTGGTTAAATATTTTCCCGTGCTGTCCGGCTTGTACCAGATGTTTGACCGTGACCAACAGGAACCAGACGACAGCAATGGCCATGACTATTCCGTTAAATACAAAGAATAGCTGACCGATCATGCTGGATTCAGTTGATAACGGATTGGTGACAACGTCACCGAATATCATAACCAGAATTTGGCGAGACAGGTCACTCGACCGTTTGGCTGCTTGTTCGATAGTGTCAAAACTGACCGCGGTATCGGCCCAGGCACTGGCCGTAAACAGGCACAGCAAAGCGCCGGCCATCAATTTTCGTATGGCTTTCATAGGATGCTCGTTTTTGTAGGCATTTGCCTGGCGGTTGCCAGGAAGGAAAGGTGATACCTGCAGATTACTGCCGAAGAGAAAGCGTTGTTTTAAACCAGTGATTTTCTGCCAAAAAGTCCTTAAATCCACCGCGCTCTTGATGAGATACACGATGTTCCCTGAGTTGCCACAGACGCCAGGAGCAGGTAAGAGCCTGAACGAAGGGTATTGCGGCTAATGACAGGAGGGATAACACCAGGGCTAACGTTTTGGCCAGTAACAGAGGCGTGTAGATGTTGCTGGCCAGAATGACCAGCATGACACTGACGATCAGTAATGCCGGTACCGCCGAAAGAACCAGACAAAGTTGTTTTCGGCGGTGGAAGCGCTTTATCAACATCTCAATCGAAATTCCGCTGGCTGCGACGGCGTCGTCAAAGCACAGCACTGGCTCCCTCAGTTTTTTGTCCAATTGATAGGATGGCGTGAGGTAACGAGCTCGTTTGAGGTGGTTAATCACCGAAGGGCCGATTTTCGTGGCGGTGTATCGCAGTTCTGAAAGTGGCAAAAAAATGTTGGCGGTGTAATACGCCCCTTTACCTACGCGACGCCTCCAGTGCGGGGGCGTTTTCTCGTTTTTCTCAGTCATGACGGGCCGCTCCTGCACTTACTTCACGCATTTTTGCCTGCAGTTGCGGGCGATAGTTTTCTGTTGCTGAGAGAGACAGCTGCTGGCCTTGCAGAATATTATTCTTCTGCAGCTGCTGCTTTATCCCCAGTAATAACCAGTTCTGCAGTGATTGGATCCGTATAGACTCACGCGCTAAATTATCCCCATCCATCGCCTGCAGGTCAGTTTGGTAGTCCGTATTGGCATAACGTCTGCCTACTTCGAACTGCTCAAACTCACGTTCGGACATCATGCCGCTACGTTGTGCTTCCTCCGATGCAGTGCGTCCAAAGTACGCAGCTGCAGACGGGGTCTGCAGCGTTTCTTTCAATACATCACGGGTCGCGTCATTGGGCTGGCTGGCGGCAACCATGGCTAACATCGGCTCCCGGGCAGCAGAGTTCACAGCTTCGTATTGCGTCATGATCCCAATGTACTGTTGACCCGATGTTGTTTTGACTTCACCTTTTCCCAGCTGTTTACCTGCAGTTGCCGGTGCACTGTTGAGGGTATAGGCCATTGCCGCATCGGTTTGCTGTTGGTTGAAGGTCAAGTCCGGTGCTTTCCCTTCCTGACCCGCACCATCCAACAAGGCTGTTAGTCTCTTGTCCCCACCAGGTAAATCGGAGATGCCTTTGCATAAGGCTGTTCCACCGTATGCCGAAAAATCCGTGGCATCACAGTAGTCAGCATGTATTGCGGCCGTTCGGAATTGTGTCTGCTCCGGAGGAGGGGTCGGTGAGGTAACACCCTGACGAATGGTACTGTTACTGATCCCACTGCCGCTGGCCAAGGCGCCTTGGCGAGCCCGGGCACCGCTTTGCACCTGAGCGGCCATGCCTGAACCGGATTCGGTACAGATGCTGTCAGGAACGTTGTAGGTACGCCGGGCTTGTTCCAATCGTTCGGTCTGCCGGGCGAATATGTCCTGATCCCGCTGTGCCTGGGCTGCCTGTTCAATCTGTGCGGCAACTTTGCCACCGTTCTGGTTGATAGCGGCGCCGACCTGGTGCTGCGTACCGGCGATCTCTGACAATGTACCGTTTATGGTCCCAAGCGCTGGCGCCACCTGCGTTTCGACTGGCAGGCTGCTCATCACTTCAACGGGATAGGCTACTGCTTTGCCTGGCAGATATGCAGCTAGCACCAGTACGGTCAGCAGGCTAAGTTGACAGGGATGTTGACGAGTCCAAAACATGACTAGCTCCAAATTTGTAGGGCGACTGAGGCGGCAACGGTCCAAAACAGCGCGGTGTAAATAATGATATGGGTGATGGGATAGTGAAAAAATGATTGTTTAAAACGAGGCCAAAACGTTGTCACACACATATTTTCTCCTTAAGCCGCAGTTCCCTGGATATAGCCGGCTTTGGCGATGAGTTCATTTGCCAACTGACGAATGGCTCCACCTTCATCGTCGTTGCCGGCACGCTTTTTCAACATCTTGATATGGTTTTCCGCAGAGCCACCGGGAAAGGCATCAGCCAGCAGCCGCCGTGCGGTTTTGCCATCCAGCGCGTCATACAACATATTGCGTAATGCTCTGTTTGCCGGTGTGGAGTTCAGGGCCCAGAGACGCAGAGGGCCGACGGTATTTTTCAACAGCTGTGCAACGTTGCCATTGGTGGTTTGGAACACGGCCAGGAAGGTGACACCACTGCCATCTGGTGCCGGGCCTTTGGTTGTGTTCAGGAGTTTCAATAGTGTGGCCCGCGGGACTTTGAAGGTGCTTTGCAGGATTTCAAAGTCTTGGGTACGAACCCGCAATAAATAGAGTGAGTTCGCCGAGTCCAGTATGGTTTGAGGGTAATCGTCCAGGTACTGCGATGCGAAGACAGTACGGACACCAAACTTGCGTTTCTCCCTGTCCTCCGTTTGTAAGGCGGACCAGAGTGCATCAATGCCTTTGATGTTATGCAGCTCATCAATGAAGATGAGTTTGATCTCCTGATCCAACTGCTCGATACGCTTGCGGTGCAGTTGGACGTAGCGCGGATCTAATTTGGCATACAGTTCTGTCTGTATCTGCGGAAGATAGAAGTCAGTGCCTCCCGCTAAATGGCGAGCAAATTGGTACATGATACCGGTGCGGATTTTACCTTCAGGCGAATCGTTACCGGCCACGTTATTGACATCGACTATCCTGATGCGGGTGTTGGGGCTGACGGTAAATCGCGTACGACCGGAAATCAGTGGATAATCAAACAGCGCCTGAGTCAGGCAACGTGAAACATAACTGAGTAATGTTTCATCCGAGCCAGGACGATTGACCATGCCGAACGCGGTTCGTAACTCTTCACTGTTGAGTGCGCCCTGCAGATCATTCAACTCAGGCACAGCTTGTGCCTGAGCAAGGGAGGCTTCATAGACATGGCCATGTTCAAACAACATGTCGCGAACTTCGTACCATGTGGCCAACTCCCACCATTGAGCATCATGCTGCGCAATACAGCCACTGGTTTTGAGTGCTGTATCCACCTCCGTAACCAGTGTCGGGCCATACCGTACAGGTTCGGTATCACTGTTTTTGCGATACACCAGGTCGACGGCGCGGGACAGGATCTGTTTGCATGACGTCGCATCCGGGGCGAGGCCCGTTTGTGGATCGATGCACAAGCTGGTCAACAATCTCAATAAGTAATCACGCTCAGTGCTGATGGGGTATTTCAGGCCAAGCTGGATATCGAACGGGTTACGGCAATGGTCTGCGACGTTCTGCAGAATGATGCTGATGATCTTGTCTTTCTGGTCAGCGGGAAGGCTGTCATGCACCAAATCGTAAAAACCCTGAGCAGTAAACCCCTTATCTATAAAGGCCATAAACGGCAAATCACTGTTGCCATTGGTTATTGCATCAAGGTGCAGGCTGTTGGCCAACAACGATTTGCCTGAACCTGGAGCGCCAGCCAGTAACTCGGTATGTTTTTCCTGGAGCGCACTGGCTAACCCAATCGGATAGGGCTTGCCATCAATGGTTTGGTGTATGGAGTTACCCTCATTGCCCCACGGACTGGCAGGGCGCTGTAGAGGCATCATTTTGATACCTTCGGATAACGGTGGGAACATCAGATTTGGCGCGCTGTAACTGGATGCCAGTGGCAAGGTATTTATCCAGGCTCGGATTGGATCACCAAAGGTTCGGGTGACGGAGGTGACGCCCCAGGCCTGAATCGATTTTTGTAGAAGCGTCAGGTTGCGCTTCAACCGGCTTTTATCAGCATCCCAGGTACTGGCTGTGATGCTCATCATGCACACCGGTTCTTTCTTATCTTGCGTCACTAACCAGGATACCGATTTGTAGATATCACGCAGGGACGGTACGAAAGCGACAAAAGACAGCAGGTTCTGTTTGCTGTTGAGATGAGCACCACCGCCGGGCATCAGATCCAGACGCAAACGCCAGGGGATTTGCCGGGGAACCTTTTTGAACAATTGGCTGAACGGTTCTGGCCGCTGTGGCGCCAGCGTCATTGCGAGCTGTCCATGGAACAATCCGTCAACTTCGATCAGGTTACCGTGGGGTGTTACCTCGGTATCGCAATACTGGAAATTGAGGTGAGGGGCCAATGCACCGCTGATATCGTCATCGCGCAATTTGCCATGTGGGATCACTCGGTCGCCAGGGAGCAGAGGTTGCCAGCTTTCATCCGTACTGAGGCGTTCGATTTCGTCGCGCAGGATATGCCCTGCTTCGTGTGCGTCCAGTAAGCGAACCATCACCCCCTCGTTACCATTAGTGAGGTCGTTGGCCAACTTGTCGATAAAGGCATCGTGTCGGAGTTTCAGTCCCTCAAATTCAGCAAACACAGGATTTTGACCGAATCGAGCCTCCGGCACGTTTTTAAACTGTTGCTCCTGGCGGTGTGTTTCTTCTTTACGTTCCGCAACGGGCAGGGAAGAAATTGCCGTGTAAACCGTCAGCCATACACGTTCGCGGGCGACATAGGGGGACATTTTGGTGATTTGCTCATCGACCAGATCATCAAGCCTTAACCCGAGTTTGCGATAGGCCTGACGCTGAGGCTCCACCAATCGGGTAATTTCTTCTTTTCCGCGACTAGGGTCCCGCTCGAAAACAATACTGATTTTATGGCCCAGAGCCTTGAAGTCGCCGGTTAGTGCATCACGAAGTTTCAACACAAAACGCAGGTAGCTGTCGGCCTCGGGTTGTTCGTTCGGTGTCTTAGGCACGTTTTCGCTAAATTCTCGAAATGCGCCAAGGACTTCAAAACAACTGGCGTAATCATTGTTGTGGGTGACATGGATGTAAGGCGCGTCCAGCGACGGGTGACGAATTTTATCGTCGGGCGTCATGCCAATGACTGTGCGCAGGTCACAATATTGCGCGAAATCTCTGCCCAGGGTATAGCGGGAGAAGAAGGCAAATGCGTCTTCGATTTTATCAATAATCATGGTCAACTCCGGGCTTTGTAATCACGGTACAGGTGTAACCACCAGGTGGTGCCAGCCTCTAAACCCGTGGTGGCTAGTCGACCGACAAGGCGGCCAGGATGAAGCGCTATCGCCAGGTGACGGCAGCGTGATAGAAGAAGGCTCCGGCGGTCGGTGGGTAATTGTTTAAGTGCTTCGCCGAATGCCTGTGGATGTGTTGTTCCCCAGGCCTGTTGTACCGGTTTGTCGTGCGAGGTCAGCCAATCCAACAAGGCTTTGGCGTCCCGGCGGTAGTCTTCGTCCTCTGAGTTCAGCGCTTGGGCGATGGCCCGCTGCAGGTGATTGACATCTTCGGGCGGTAACGTCGGCAGGTAGATCATTACGCCGGCTTCTGCAGTAACGGTATCGAGTTGCTGCCATGCCTGACACAGCGGATCAGCGACACTGAGGTTGTCAGGGGCTGTATTCAAAGGGTTGTTGTCGCGGAAAATTGCCGTGTTCTTAGGCGACTCATAACCGCAGAATTCGCAGCAGTGTCCACTCTGGCGTGCGGTCACATCTAAAATTTCTTGTTGTTTAGCCGATCGAGAAAACCCAGCGACACGCTGGGAAATAGAAAAAACCAACATATGAACTCCAGGGCAGGAGGGAACAGTGGTGGCGAAGGACGAGCGTTAACGAAACGGCCAGCCCTTTGGGCTGGCCATCAGGGGATTAAATGCCTACAGGGTTGAGGGTCATTTGCTTCTGGCTACGGCTGGCCATCTGATCGAGTGCAATAAAGCATGCACCAGCGACCAACAGGACCAGAATGTGCCCAACTTTAATCTGAGGGTTGTTTTTCTTAGTGGCCATCAGGCCAATTGCTCCGGCAATGCATCCAAGTCCAATGACCATGGAGGCATTGACGATCGGTTCTTTAAGCGAATAAATCCCATCAAGCCACCCTTTGATCATGCCGGCGATGTCATCGTCAGCATGGGCCAGAGGGGTAAGAAACCACGCCAGTCCCCCGGCAATTGCGCGGGCATAATACCGGCGTACTGTCTCGGCCATGAGGGCACCTTTAATTGCGATGAACAGGGGAATATCTTTCAGGGAGTGACGAGCTTTCATTATTACCTCTATGTTTTACCAATGAATATTAAGTGTGTTTTGTAGGGCATCGAGTACCCGGGGACTGACTGCGAGCATTGTGCCGACAATGATTCGTTTAACGCCGCTTGAGACATCTTCACCGGCACTGAGTCCGGTATGGCCGTCCTTCTGTGAGCGTCGCAACCGGAGCAAACCTTGCAACGCATAAATAACGCCCACCCACTGCAGCAAAGTCAGGCCAGCGTTAATGGCGACCGCGGCCGGGCCATATTTGCCCTCTGACACGTAAGCAATAGCGCCAAAGGTGACATTGCCTAGCGCCATCTGCTGCGAGGTGGCATTCATGACTTGGTGCAGCGCGATGATGCAGCCGCACACCAAGACGACGGACAGGATTTTCCCTGCGCCATCCTGTACCTGGCCGCGCCGGGCTTTGCTGGCAATGTTTCCAAAGTGCAACGCCAACATGACCAGACCGCCAACGGCACCCAGTGCGAGAACCAGTTGGATCCCGACAGCGGTCACGTTATTGACGGCATTGGCCAGCATTTGGACCAAATCCATAGTTCTCCCTACCGGATAACCCCGGCGGTGGTGATCACCTGGCGTTGTGTGGTGTCAATACTCTGAACGGTGGCATTACCAATGCGGTCACCGGGGCGTAGCGCCCAGGTGCTGCCTTGGTAATTAACCCATGCTAGCCCTGGGTAAAGGCTTGCGATCGTTGCACCACGAAGGGAATGGGTTTTGGTGCCAGTCCGGTGGCCATGACTGGCAGAACGAACCGCTGCTGTAGGTTGCGGGGTAGCTATTGTGGTCGATGGGTGCTGCGCCAGCGCATTAACCTGACGTTCAAGTGCACGTATCCGCTCGTCGAGTGCCTTGATTCCCTCCCGGTTGTTCTCACTGAATACACGGTTGTTCTCGATAGCGTGCTGTGTAGCTTCTGTAACAATGGCGTGCTCGGTGGGTTCGGGCATAGGCATTGTTGCCGGTGTTTGCTGCTCCCGAGTGATGGAACCAGCAGGAGAAGATGTTACCGGTGTCGGAACTGACGGACTCACCGTCTCCTGAGCCGCAAATTGTGGCGGGGCACCGCTATCATGTGGGTTATTGCGCATCACACCGAACATCACGATCCCGATGAGACTCAACGCCATTATTCCTGCCTGTATCGGTGTCACCTTGATACCGAGCGGCAATGTAATGAGCTTTTGTTTTATGGGTTTACTGACGATGGGTGTTTCTGGGGTATCGGTATCTTCCGCCAATGGCTCCGGTGGGGGAGTATCAAGATCAAAATGGGACTTGGACATTACTGTTCTCCTGCGTTGAGCGGTGTAACTGCTGCGCTTTTATTGATTCTGTCGCTCTCATACACCCCTTTCATAAATTGGATGGCCACAATTTGGTTTTTGAACACTTTGACCTGCTTGACCGGAAGGCGAGAGGCATCATTGGTCATCACCTTGCCGGCATTGGCCCCCAGGCCGCCGACAATCGTGCCGGCCACGGCCGAACCGCTGACCTTGCCGGTACCGCCGGAAATCGTCCCGGCATTGGTGGACAGGATTTGGGTGTTCTGTTGCTTGTACAGATCACCGAGTCCGCCGAGGCTCGAGGCAATAGCTGGCACAAAAATTCGACTGATGTAGCGGTTGCTCACGTCGCTTGCTACCGCTGATTGCAGCGTGTCGTCCTGCAGGGCGTAGGCATCTACTTGGTAATCAACGCCGTTAAGCGTCATGCGGGTAAAGTGGATCACGACACCATCTCCAGCCAGTTGAACCCCCTGAGCGGTGAAACTGGCACCCGCCAGCCCGCCTGCAGGAATATGCGCGAGAACAATGGAATTGAGATTGTCAGAATCAACAGCACTGTCGATTACGCCAGGCCGACGGGTATTCGGCGGAACGACCATGATGTCCTTCTCTTTTTTTGCTTGTGCTTCCAGACTGGCGAGGGTTGCCGTTGGTGCATTACCTGGCAGGCTCTGTGTCCAGTTACCGAACGCGTTGCCTGCGGATGAGTCAGCTGATGGGTTTGTACCTTGTTGGCTCTGAGCTCCCTGACCAAAGGCGCTGGCCAACTGCATATTCCCGGGCTTCCAGCGATCGTTGAGTGTTTTCAAATACCCCTTCAACGCTGCTTTTTGGTCTTCGGCAATACCGCCATTCTGCGGATTGCTGCCTTGCTGAGGATCCGCTGGTGTCGTATTCAGGCTGACCGGTTGTGGTGCCGGTGCCGGCATTTCTGCATTGATGTCGCTCATGCGTAATGAAGCAACAAAACTGGTTCCGCCATTGTCAGCCGTTTTGTAGCCGATACTGTTGGCCTCGCTTTGCAGCCGCTGGTACTGGACGGTTTCGGTGCTGTTGCGAGGTGCATTGTTGGCGACACGATTGAGTTTGTACTGGGATGGGGTTGGTTCGGGCTGGTTTAGATACCCCCACCCAAGGTAGGCACCTGCACCGATAATGACGACGGCACCTACTATGACCATGGCGGTCTTTTTCCCGTCGCTGGCAGCATCTTTTTCAATGGCCATGGTTTCACTCCAGGTTGATGTTCAGGGTGGCGTTTCGCCCCTGAACCGAGAAAACGACTTCCGGGGTCACCGGCAGCTTCCATATGTGGGTGCCGTCAGCAGCTGATGAGGTCTCAACAAAGGCATCCCGTAGCTCACTGCGAGAGCGGATATAAAGGTCATCACCTATTTGCCAGACGTTGGTCATCGGGACATTGCCACTGGTTTTTAACCGTTTGGCTTCTTTGGGCGGGGTGCCATCAAGGAAGGCTTGCAGTGTGGGGTTATCCAGGCTGATTTTCTCTCTTGCGATCGGTAACGCTTTAGCGGCGGGTCCGCGCATAGGGATCCGCAGATTAAGGCTACTGTCTGTTATCTGCGCTTTGTCAGCGTTATCCGGTTCACCACTGGATAAGGCAATGACCACCGGTACTGGCAAGCCTTGCAAATAAACCGTGACGCTACCGGTGTCATAGGCGCGCCTTGCTTGCACAGACATCACTGCGCTGTTTGGAATGAACTGAATATAGAACCCGCTTTCGTTACCGTTCACCGGAGGGGCCGCGATATTCCAAGGGGCGCCGGTTTCATCGGTGAATGACACGGTGCTCGGGAAGTTTGGCAGGGCTCGCAGCATGGGTAATGATGCCCCTGGTGAAAGGTTCACCGTCAGTGAACTGACACGCGGGACGGCTGTCACCGGGGAGCGGCTCTCACTGCGCTGCAGCTGATCGAATGTGCTACGCAGATGGGTGACGTCGTCCGGGGAAAGGGGGGCCATTTGGCCTTCGGCATACGTCAGTGCCGGTGAGGGCAACGGGGTATTCCCAGCCGGTGGTAAAGGGGCATTCGGGGCCGGTCCGGGCGTTGACTGTACCGGTACCGGGTTGTTCTGAGCCGCATTCGCCGCCGGGGCATTGCCCATCGTTTGGGCGGGTTGCCAAGCGTTCGGTGCCGGGGCGACATCGACGGTAGTGGCGGCAAAAGTGTTGGCCGCAGTCAGTAACAACAGACCGGCAAAAGGGGTTTTCATGACTATTGAGCCTCATAAGTAATGAGCTGGGACACTTCCATGCCGGTGTTTTTCAACCGGGGATCGGTACGTTGAATCAGCAGCGACACAACAAAACTTTGTTCGGGCAGTGACGACGTTTGGCCTGTCATCTTGAATTTGGTGGGGTACTGGATTTTCCAGGCATAAACACCGTTCTCCAGCGTCCCTTTACTGACGATGACGCCCGGCGAGGTCATGACGGACATATTCATTTTCTTGTCCTTAACCGCGGCGAGAACGTTGGACGTGGTCAACGCGGTGTAGTAACTGCGAAATCCCTCATCGGAAAAACGAGGAAGCAAGTTATTCATCTGCGTGCGGTAATTCACAAAGTCGAGGGTGAAAGCTTCACGTATCACGCGGTTACCAAAGTCGGTCACATCGGCATCGCTGTACGCTGGCTGGTCCGTTGGCGTGAGGGGAATGACCCGACCATCCTGCGTGGCAAAATACTTCACCGGCGGGTGCAACACGGCGTAGATCAACACACCAATGATCAACAAGCAGAGGGTGATAGTGGCGCTTTGCCACACGTTGGTGGTCAATGACTTGCGGGTCAAACTAACATTCAGTTGGTTGGCCTGATGCTGCGCGATGGCGGCGTCATAGGGACCAGGTAACTCCGATGAAGGAGTGACAGGCTGTTTTTTTTGCATGGCGTTATCCACGGGCAGGCCCCACCAGGTTATGCCCGGCGAGGCTGCAAGGAGGAACAGGTAACATCCGCTTGGGTAGCGGAAGATGTATTAACGACTGAAGAGGTAATCACCGCCGGTCGAACCCGAGGATTGCGGTGTCGGTGAAGATACAACGGGCGCCTGTTGGTAAGTGGTTGGGGCGTAGTTCTTAGGCACATTGACTGAACGTGAAGATGTACCTGCCAGGCCACCACTGCGAGAAGATAAGTCCCCCCAGGGGTCGATTTGACTAGGAATGTACTCTTGGATCTTGTCGTGTGCGGCGCGGCAAATCTTGTCTTTTATTCCGTTGAGAATACCGCTCAGATCTGGAAAGGTTGGCACGGTGATCGCCGTACTGATATCCCCCAAGCATTGCTGCAATCCACTGGATACCTGATTTTCACGTTGAGACCAAGCTTCTGCTGCTTTACGGTCCCGCTCATAGCCGTTTTGGGCGCCGACTTGTGCCGCTGAGGCGGCTCGACAGCTGGCGGCATGTGCAGGCAACGTCATGGCACCTGCCACTAACGTGGCCAGGAAAATAGAGCGCAATTGCATAAAGACTCCTTACACCCCAGGGCGGGGTGACTGCGGGGTAGGCCGGGAGGTGTTTTCCACAATATCGATGTCCCGGCGCTGCGGGGCTTGCGACGGTGGAATGTAGTCTTGCGTAAACCCAAGTTGTTTATGCAGGGCCGGGGGACACTTTGCCGGTTCAATCAGCGGTGCATAGAGGCGATCCTTTTCGCCTTTTAGCCGGAAAACGAAGGCGTTATTGGCACCTGATTCATGATTGACAGCATTACCGTAGCCGATCGCCGTTACACCTTCGGTTGTCACTGCGTTGAGTGCCAGATAACGATGGCCTTTATCGTTGGTGCAGAGTTTGCCCAGCACCGGATGATATTCCCCCTGATATTGCACAACGCCCTGAACATACTCACCCAAGCCTTTAACCAGCAGTAGCTTGAGCTGATTTTCACTGTCCATTGCTTTCATCAATACTGTGCCGGCATCCTGGGTTTGTGCCGGCAGGTTGGGTTGTGCAGGACGTGTTGCCGGCGCTGCAGTTCCTTCCCCGTTTGGTTTCAGCCACACCAGATCGTTGGCAGGCTCAGGGAGTGGTGGCAGTGTGATACCTGCATCTCTGGCCAGTTGGAT